>NZ_JBNNTW010000010.1:0-33710 GCF_050279145.1 Lysinibacillus sp. NPDC094177
GTCACACCCGTTCCCATACCGAACACGGAAGTTAAGCTCTTTAGCGCCGATGGTAGTTGGGGGCTTCCCCCTGTGAGAGTAGGACGTCGCTAGGCTATATGATAAAATTATTCCGAAGTAGCTCAGTTGGTAGTAGCACCTGACTGTTAATCAGGTTGTCGCAGGTTCGAGTCCTGCCTTCGGAGCCATTCTTGGAGAGTTGTCCGAGTGGCCGAAGGAGCACGATTGGAAATCGTGTAGGCGGTTAACACTGTCTCAAGGGTTCAAATCCCTTACTCTCCGCCAGCACTTTAAGGATTTTTCATTCCAAACGAAGGCCCCTTGGTCAAGTGGTTAAGACACCGCCCTTTCACGGCGGTAACACGGGTTCGAATCCCGTAGGGGTCACCATTTAATACCCAGATGGAGGATTAGCTCAGCTGGGAGAGCATCTGCCTTACAAGCAGAGGGTCGGCGGTTCGAGCCCGTCATCCTCCACCATTATTAAAATAAATCACCTTATTATCGCGGGGTGGAGCAGTGGTAGCTCGTCGGGCTCATAACCCGAAGGTCGTTGGTTCAAATCCGGCCCCCGCAACCAAAATGGTCCCGTGGTGTAGCGGTTAACATGCCTGCCTGTCACGCAGGAGATCGCCGGTTCGATCCCGGTCGGGACCGCCATTTTTTAAAAATATGGGTCAGTAGCTCAGTTGGTAGAGCATTAGATTGAAGCTCTAAGTGTCGGCGGTTCGATTCCGTCCTGACCCACCATATTTTTTTGCCGGTGTAGCTCAGTTGGTAGAGCAACTGACTTGTAATCAGTAGGTCGTGGGTTCGACTCCTATCGCCGGCACCATGTATTCCCGGAGGGGTAGCGAAGTGGCTAAACGCGGCGGACTGTAAATCCGCTCCTTAGGGTTCGGCGGTTCGAATCCGTCCCCCTCCACCAGTTTTAATTTTAATAGGGGCATAGTTCAACGGTAGAATAGAGGTCTCCAAAACCTTTGGTGTGGGTTCGATTCCTACTGCCCCTGCCAATTAATTTTATGGCGATTGTGGCGAAGTGGTTAACGCACCGGATTGTGGTTCCGGCATTCGTGGGTTCGATTCCCATCAGTCGCCCCATTTTCAATAAAATTAATAAATACAATATAACAATGGCGATTGTGGCGAAGTGGTTAACGCACCGGATTGTGGTTCCGGCATTCGAGGGTTCGATTCCCTTCAGTCGCCCCATTTATATATTTTACTGTTGGGGTATAGCCAAGCGGTAAGGCAACGGATTTTGATTCCGTCATGCCTAGGTTCGAATCCTAGTACCCCAGCCATTTTTTTGCGGAAGTAGTTCAGTGGTAGAACACCACCTTGCCAAGGTGGGGGTCGCGAGTTCGAACCTCGTCTTCCGCTCCAATTATTATGGCGGCATAGCCAAGTGGTAAGGCACAGGTCTGCAACACCTTTATCACCGGTTCAAATCCGGTTGCCGCCTCCATAATTTATCACTTAATCGGTTTATCCGATTTTTTTTATCTCCATTATGCCGGTGTGGCGGAATTGGCAGACGCGCACGACTCAAAATCGTGTTCCTTTGGAGTACCAGTTCGACCCTGGTCACCGGTATCATAATCAAGGCGAGAAACCTTGATACTAAAGACTTTCAACGTTCATGTTGAAGGTCTTTTTTATTTGTCCTCGTACGATTAAATTCGCAAGAATCTTATGTGATGAATCTTATGAGGTGATGAAATGGGAAGACGACGAGGAGAACTTTCATTAGAAGAAAAAATTTTAACAAGGATTCAAATTACTGATGAAGAAGCTTTCGGAAAATTCGAGAAAGAATGTCATTTAAAGAATTTAAGACCAGCCACTATTCAATACTACAGAAGTGAATTATCATCCATCCAAAAAACAATGATTGAACTGAATTTAAACAAACAAATGGTTGAACTAACAAATAATGATGTAGAACAGATTATTTTACATTTAAAAGAGCAAATAAAAACAGTTAGTATCAATACTCGTTTAAGAGCACTAAAATCATTCTTCAATTTTTTAGATAAGAAAAATTTAATTACTAAAAATCCAATTTCTGATATTAAGCAACTTAGGGATCGCCAGCGAGCAATTGAAACATTAGATGATAAAGAAATTGAAAAAATTGCTGCAACTATTAGAAGCCAAAATACCTTTGTTGGAGTAAGAGACATCACTATTTTTATATTAATGCTTGATACAGGTATCCGTCTTTCTGAATTAGTTGGAATCAAAGTAAATGATATTAGAGGAAGCGAACTAATTGTAAGAGAGACTAAGAATTTGACTGAGAGAACAGTCTACTTGAGTAAAAAGACATTGCAACAATTAAATGTTTATTTGAGACTTCGAGGGATGTTAGAAACTGAGTATCTATTCGTAAATGTCGATGATGAGCAATTTAAAGAGAGAGGAATACAGAACAGATTTGAGAAGTATAGAAAATTAGCAAATATCAAGAAACAATTCAGCCCTCACATTTTGAGACACACATATGCTAAACGTTCTATTTTAAAAGGCATTGACGCCTTCTCTTTGGCAGCTCTTTTAGGTCACAGCGATTTAACGGTAACTAAAAGATATGTAAGACTTTGGGGAAGTGACTTAGAAGCAAAAGCTAAGCAATATAGCACAATAAACAAATTGAAACTTTAATTTTACGAACGTGCGTTTGCTGTTTATAATAAATAAAAGAGGGGTGGATTCGCGGTCCAAAACCCCTCAATAACACACAGAAGATTGACCTCTGCTATAAAAATTTTAGCATGTCTTCTTTTGTTATGTCAAAAGGAGAAGAGAAATGAATTTGAGTTTAATGTCTATTCTAAGTGGCAAAAGTTTTGTCATGTACAACAAGGAACTAGCTCATAAGGTGTCAGCTAATGGAGCGATTATTTTTGGGCAATTATGTTCAAGCTATGAAAGTTTTGGAAGCAAAGGTATGTTAACTGTTCGTGATGGAAAAGAATATTTTTTCCTTACAATTGAGACCTTAGAGGGGGAAACAGCACTTTCTTACAAACAGCAAATGAAAGCTATTAAAGATTTAGAAGAATCTGGTTACATTGAAACCAGAAACATGGGAGTTCCACAAAAGAGACATTTCCATATTACAGATAAAATTGTTAAAGAGCTGCTTTCCAGTTCTGACAAAAGGGAAGAACTGAATACACCATCAAATCTTAAATCATCACCTTCAAGTAGCACTCTCAATCTTGACCAAAGGGAAAGACTAGACTTGCCAAAAAGTGATGACAATACTTGCCAAAAGGTGTCGAATATTAAAAAGAAAAATAAAAAAGAAAAATATAAAAATATTAAAGATAATTTAAATTGTAATTACAAGGAACCCTTACTAGGGATTAATGAGAATGATTTAGAAACAAAACAACTGGAACCAATAACAACTGAAACTGAATTTATCTCAGAAGATGAGTTTAAAACTTTATTAACGAATGAATGTAATAATCTTTATTCTAAATTCGCAGTTGGTAGATGGAATAAGAAACAATGGAATACGTTGATAGAGAAATTTGTTGATGACACAATTTCTAGTGGGAGATATAAAAATGTTCCTAGAAGTAAATTAAGTGGATTTGCTTTTAAGTGTCTTGAAAGAATAATTAATAATTCTGATTACAAACGGTCTGAGGAATATACTGAATATCAAGAAGTTATGAAAGAAATTACAGTTGCTTCATCATCCCCGAGTAACCTACCAACAGGCTTTTACAATTGGCTTGAAGAAAGGTAAACAATTTGTTTGAAGTGTGTTTTGAATAATAAGGCTTTCCTTAAAACTATTAAACACAAGTCTTTAAAAACACTATTATGTATAATAGAGGGCACCAAATGCCCTTTGAGTAAATTTTTTACATTCACTGGGAGACAAATGATTCTTTTTTAGAGGGAAATAATTATTATGGGTGATTATATCCATAAGAATATTATTAATAATATAGCCGATGATGACGAGAATCCACCGTACAAGCTTTTTGGAGAAAATTCTATAAGTAATATTACCTGAGACTCAAAATGCAATATGACGCAATTTGAGCATCCGTTCAACTGGAATAATATTCGTATAGGCTGATAGAAAAAAGAGCAACATCAAGGTTATCATACTGCAAAGATATTTCTGATTGCAGTTATTTTTTCAAGGGGAGAATTAAAATGGAAAATGATCAAGTAGGAAAGCAACAAAGTGAACAAATGTCTGCTAAGGAGATACTTAATGCGATTGACAATATGGATAACGGAGAGAGAATCGATTTACTTAGTCTAATGTATGATAAATATTATGATATTAACAAAAATCTTGGTGTAAAAGATGAAGACTTTCGATTAGAAGCTGCTTATATTATAAATAAGGTAAATCAGTTGGAAAAAGACCTAATAGAAATTAAGTTGAAGTTTATAGCAAAATAAAGCTCTTGTCATATCGCCTATACAATACGCTCTAAAGGCCTCACGTTAGCTCGTGGGGCTTTTTTGTATTCAATTTAATAGAAATACATATCCATGAAAAAATTTTCGCTTAAACGGAAATTTTTTCAATCATTTGATTTACATTTTTCGTCTAGTAGGTATAACAACAGTGAAAGAAAATCAAAACTACGGAGGTTATTTAAATGGAAATTTTAATAAAAAGTTATGAATACAGATTATATCCAGCAGGACACGTCTACAAAACGAAAATAGAGACATTAAGGGAGTTGCAGGAATTATTCTATCGATTCCAAAGTGATGGTTGGAAACGAGCTGGAGAAGCATGTTTTAAAACAGCAAATGATGATGCCTGGTTAGAATATGAAGAATTCATTTTAAAATATTTCAAGTACCAATTAAGACGACCATTTATTTCGGAACATGATCTAGACCTAATTGGTTTTGAAGACCAAAATGGAAGACTTAAAAGTATTGAAGAAATGCGAAGAGAAAGAGAAGTACAACTAGCGGAAATCGAAGCAATAAGTAGGGAAAAATATTACGAAGAATTAATTTTAAATATGGAAAGAATTACGAACAGAATGGAAGGGTTTTAAACATGAGGAAATAATTGAAAAGAGTTAATCTTTTTTCTCTGGTAAAATTCCGGACTAATTTTTGATTATTAATTTGAATAGCTCTAATAAGGACGAAAAAGCTCCATATAGGCTTTTAAGATATTGATTGATATTCTTTATTAATCAAATCGGAAAAGCTCATATGGAGCTTGTTAGAATGAAGAGGACAGATTTCAGACATTGGTATATATTCAATGTTCAATTTGTGTCCATTTTATAATTTTGAGAGAACTAAAGAAATAATATCTTCGAGGAAAATTGATTGGGCGTTAGCTCAATCAACTTTCTGAGGGAATGATTGATTTGAGCAGAGCGAAAAATCAATCATTAGTGTTTGGATAACAAAGATAAAGGAACTAAGTACCGAAAAATTTATAGTGCCAATTTAATTTTAAAAAACAGAGTGATTCTACAAAGTAGAAATCAAACTCTGTTTTTATTTGTAATCTTATTGTGTAACAAACTTCAGGAAATTTGATTTATTACTTTTTCTCTAATCCTGAAATTAAATATTTTTGAACCTCTTCAAAAGTTATATCTCCATTAAGTGATTCAAATTTAATAACTTTATTTTCATTAGAATTAGTTAATATTACTGCAATGGAACTATATTTTTTAGCTAAATCCACTTCATCTGTTTCTATTTCATATTTATAAAATTCAATACCAGCAGGACTTTCTAATATTGCTACAGCTGAATCTGCATTATATTTCTTCGTCGCTTTAGCCATCTCGAGTTTTAGTGTCTCTTTTAAATCTCCATTATCTGCTTCGAATTTTTGAATTACATTTCCTGTAGTGCCAGTATCTTTACCTGTAAACATTTCTGTGTTAGTTTCTTTTGCTAAGATTGAGTTAGGAACTAATAAAACACAACCACTAAATAGAATTGTACCAATTATTTTTTTCATCTATATCCCCCTTCCAAAACTATAATACTCAACACATTACCTATATATGTATTAAATTACATTTAAGTGTCTTAAGCAGTGTGGAACAAATTCTTCTTCAACTGACGTAAGTAGTTTGGTATAATAAGGTAATTTATTTTTCGGTGAAAGCAGAGGTTGAGTATGAAACAATTATATTTGTCATTAAAAGAAGCAGGTTTAATGTTTAAAGGGCATACAGAACAAGGAGAGGTTGATTTCATTCTTTGTGAAACCTACGAGAATGGAACGACAGCATCAGTGGATGTGAATACATTCGAAACGCTTTTCGGGGATGTAGAAGGGAATCCGACTTATGAAGCCTTGTCGGGTTCTCATACTTTTAAATTGGAAGCTACTCAATACACGATGACTGCTGAAGAAATGGGTTATCAAAAGTATTTCGACCAATGGAAAGAGCAAGGGATATTGAACTAACGGAGACTTTACTTGAAGAATAATGAGCTGTATAGACAGCTCTTATTTTTACTCAACTAACGGCGCAGTTTATCTAGTATTTTAGAAACAACCTCAGAGATATACTCTTTAAGATGATTAAAATAGTTTCTTCAAAAATATGTATCGTATTATTTACGTTTCTGTTTCTTCAGATATAAGTAATATCTAATACGAAATATATGATTGGAGATATAAAAGTGAAAAAATATTTGAGTGAAATTTTAAAGGATATGGAGCTAGAAAATAATACCCTAATAGTTTCTCCTACAGGTAGTGGTAAAACCCATTACATCTTTAATGATTTAATTAAAGAAGGAGAATACTTATATCTTTGTGATAACGAAAATTTAAAAGCGAGCATTGAAACAAAAAACAGAACATTTAGCAACAGAAAAGAATTAATTGGATGTGATAGTTTTTCTATAGAAGTAATGTGCTATAAAGAGTTCGGTCGCAAAGTGAGATATAATAACAATATTGTCCATAATTATAATACAATCTTTTGCGATGAAATCCATAATTTAATTGATTATCAATCTTTCGGTGATGATGCTGATTTATCCCATGTTATAAAAGAACTTTTTAAAGAATATTCAAATACGAAAATTATTTACTTTACTGCGACACCTTATTACCTGAAAGTGCTAGAGCAAAAGCATACAGAACTTTCTCAGACATTTTCTATTTATGATTATTCAACAAGTAAAGAAATTATGAGATATGTGAATAAGGGTGAAGCCTATATTAATCACTTATCCCAATTTCAATTTCAACTTGATGAATATAAGCAAGCTTTCAAATATTCAAACCTTAAATGTTTAATATTCACAAGAGAAATCTCGGTAATGAAAAATCTTGAAAAAATGTGCGTAAAAAAAAATCTTAAACCGATTTGTATTTGGAGTAGAAAAAATGAACACTATGAAATGACTAAAGAACAACTTGATGTTCGAGACCACCTTATCAAAACAGGAGAGCTATTAGCACCTTATAATGTATTAATTATGAATCGAGCTTTAGAAACAGGTATCAATATTTATGATAAAGATATGAAATTAGCAATTATTAATACAACTAATTTAACTCAACAAATACAAGTTCGGGGAAGAATCCGTCATGATATTGATTTATTAATTGTAAGAACTAAAGATCAAAAATTACCTGAAATAAAGTTAAATTTAGATGAAAAATATTTGAATAAATTACTATCTAAAGATGAAGTCGAAGCAATCATTGTTGAATTAAATATAAAGGATACAAGGAACCATTTCATAACCGTTAAAAAGTTTAAAGATTTATTGAATAATCAACAATATCAAATGAAAACGAAAAGAAAAGAAGTAAATAATAAAAGAAGAACTTACTATCTTATTTCATAGCTAAGCATATTGTTAAAAATTACTTAATAGAGCATTATGTTTTATTTTTTTAAAAATGGGAGCAAATCTGTCTTAAAACTCCGAGTTGTATATATTATATATAGAGAGAGTGCTTTTCCAAGCAATTCACTCAGTACTCTAGTTCAGAGTATTCCATTCAGTTGTTCAAGTGAAAAATAGTAAGACGTATCCTTTGGGGATGCGTCTTTTATTTTTGACTCGTAAGTGTATTGAATTTAATTTTTTGGAGGTAAAGAATGGATAAAATGGAGCTTCGATTTCAAAGCACCAATTTACGTGCTAATAAAAATAAAACATTAACCGTCTCTGGTTATGTCAATAAGACAGGTCAATTAAGTAATGTAATTGGAACGATGAAGAGATTTAAAGAGAAAATTGCAAAAGGTGCTTTTCAAAGATCGATAAACAAAGTTGAACATCACATTGATTTTCTTGCTGAACATGATAATAACAAGATTCTTGCGTCAACTCGTAATCATTCTTTAGTGCTTCATGAAGATGGCGAAGGACTTTATATGGAAGCAACTATTACTCCTACATCATGGGGGAAAGATTATTATGAATTAATTAATTCAGGTATTTTAAAAAATATGTCTTTTGGTTTCAGAACAATTAAAGACGATTGGAAGCTAATTAAACCTAATTTATATGAGCGTGTAATTCAAGAGCTTGAATTATTTGAAGTATCAGTGGTAAAGGACCCGGCTTATTCTCAATCAACTATTGCAGCACGAGGGATTGATGTTGTTGAAGAAGCTGAAATTCCTAATGAAGTAGTAGTTAGAGAAAATGAAAAATACAATAATTCCTTAAAGGAGATTACAAATATGAAAATGGAAGAATATCGATATACGCAAAATAAAAAGGATTTAAAAGAAAAGCAGCGAAATGTTGATTACGCAGAGTTTAATTCAATTATTCGAGAAAATCGCGCTTTACAAACAACAAATGAAGGTGCAAGTTTAATTCCGGAAAATGTTGCTGATTTAGTTGTTCAAAAGATGGAAGACATTTCTCCAGTCTTTGCTCGTGCAATGAAATTCCCTTCTACAAGCGGTACTTTAAAAATTGCTCGTGAAGATGAATTTGCATTTCAAGCTAGTTTTGTGGGAGAAGGAAAAAAAGTTATTGAGGGAGCTTTAGCACTAAAAGAAGTTAAACTTGAACAGAAGCGATATGGTGCTGCTATTCAGCTAACGAATCAATTAATCAATGATTCTGCAATTAATATCGTAAACTATGTTGCTAATTTATTGGCTCGTCGTGTTGTTAAAGTGGCAGAAAAGAGCATTTTAACTGGCAATTCATCAGAAGAATTCAGAGGAATCATTCATGATCAAGAAATTCATGAGGTATCAGTACCTACATCAGTAAATAACATCACATATGATTACTTATTGGATCTTTACAATTCTGTTCATCCCGATTACTTAAGTGGGGTAGTATTTATTGTTGAAAAATCTGCCTTTAATGTGATTTCACAATTAAAAGATGCTGCAGGTCATTACTACATGCAAAATGGTATTGTTAATGGTCGTCCAACACGAACACTATTTGGTGCAGAAGTATTTGTCACTGATTCACTTCCTGGTACTACTCCGATTGTTTTCGGTAACATAGAACAAGGGTATGCTTTAATGATTAAACAAGCGCAGGGAATTCGTTTAATTGAGGATTCACAAACAGCTTTAGCAGGTACGAAATTCTTCTTATATGATATTTATGCGGATGGGGCAGTATACAATCCTCATGCACTTGCTAAGTTGACAGTAACTGAGTAATGATAATTTGCCTAAGAGAAATAAATCACAAGTTCTGAGAGTAGAAGATTCTGCTCTCTTTTTTACTATTTAATTATGGTTATGACGAAAGGGGTAAGTCATAGTTATTAGTGGTTAGATACACTAGAATTATTTGTGGGCGAAACAAAGGGGTAATGCTTTATATGCAAGACAAATTAAAGTACTTAGAGAAAATAAGAGAAGATGTTGGTGAGGCAGCATATAGAATCAATGCAGCAACGATCATCACTAAGGATTATATAAATTTATTACGAAGCAGAGGTATTAAGAAAGATCGTATTACAATTTTAAACCAAGTAAATAGTAGGTTAAATAGTATTGGTGTTGAGAAAGTTTCCTATGGATTTATTCGAAAGTTTTACTAAATAAAAGCTCATTAATTAGTACATTACATACAAAGTATTGGAAAATTAGTGAGCTCATTTTTTTTTGCTTTATTTTTAGATGATGTAAAGAGTATCGCCTACCTTCGTAGAAAAAAACACAAAATCTACGGGGATAACATGGGACGATTCGGTTTTTATGAACGTCCCAAATCGCCGTTTGGAGTTGAATTTTAGTTTACATATTTGTTAATAAAAGTAAAAAAAGGATATGATTTGGATTTAAAGTAGTTTCGGACAAAAGGTCGTTTATCTTAATCTACTTAATTAATTTTCCTCTTCAATTCAACAGTCACCTCAAACAAACTTACCTTCTATTAAAAATATCCAATATGTAGAACTAATTAGTGATTTTTCTTGATTCTAATCTTAACCGTCCATAACTTAATGAGCCGTTTTCTTTAGTTCCTTTATTAAATTTGGTAATAAAAATATTAAATCGTTCTTCGTATTCTCTATCATCAATATCTTTGTAGTTTATTATCATTGATATAGAGGGATATTTTTTGGGTAAATAATCAGCGATACTTAGGGACAATGTGCTAATTAAATAATTTATATAAACTATAAATGCTGAAGGTAGATTTAATTTGTATTTCTCTTGATTAATACCATTATTAATTATTGAAAACCTTTGTGGAATACTGGATTTAATATAATATTCATTACTCGATGCATAATCTCTTGTTTGAGTTTTTATATAAAAATCAACAGCTAATACTTCCTTTTTATTATTAATGCAACATCCAATATTGATTAATTCATACCAAGAATTTTTATCTTTATGACTAAGTTGTTCTAAACACTCTGGTAAATTATTCACTTCGAAATAACATGTAACATCCTTTGCAAAACCTTTTCCTATATTTACAATATCGATGTTTACTTTTTCTGAAAAAGGTTTATCCGTAAGCGTGTATTCTTTTGTATCCCAATTGTAAGTATGTATTGGATTTATCTCTTCTTTTCTAAATTCTATTTCAACATCTTTTTCAAGAATTAGTAAGCAAGGTTTAACATCGTTAACTTCTTTCTCTTGTTGAAGCTCTAACATTTTACGGGTAATTTCTGAATTTTTTTGCGCTTCTATAGAACTCATACATGCTGCAATCGCAGCAGCTACTGTTCCAACCATTACAAATAATGAAACCATAAATTCTGGCATTGAAATAGAACTCAAACTCCTCACCCTCATCTCATTTAGCTTGATTCAACTGTCCTTTGTAAGTAAAAAACTTAGTTCCGACTCCTTCTAAGTGCTTACTATTATATCAATATTCTTATACACAAGTCACAGCTAACATCATTATACAAAGTTTAAGTTTTACATAGATAAAAAGAGTGGTTAATTAAACATTATTGAACTCTTATTTTCAAAACATATATAACGTTTTATGGAAAATTTGTTAACTTCTATAGATGAATTTAAGCCCTCGAAATGAACCACAATGTATGACTACCCATCTCGATTCGTCTCACAGCTTACTATAAGTGGAAAAAAGGTGGCATTAAGCTACCCATTAAGAGAGTTCTAAATTTTGACTGCTTTTTAACTGATTTTTGTTATTCAACTAACTGGCAGGTTAGTTCAACAATGATGTTTAACTTGTGTTCAACCTTCGGGCTTTATTGGTGTATTCCCAAATTTTTATTTGGAAACGTTTTATTTAGGTTAATTTTTAAATTAAGTTTATACTGTAACACTTAAACTTCTATAACCAATTATCCCCTAACTCAACATTCTGAAGTTGGAATAATACATAGGCAACTGTTGCATCATCTAAATGACTATAAGTAGCATCAAATACTGCTAAAACAGCAATCTTTTTTAAGTAAGCACTTAAAATGTAAATATAAAAAGGCTATTCTAAAAATATTTTCAGGAGATTGAACAATTTTTTGGGAAACGAGCGTCTAAGTAGTAGGATTGAAACGAGGTGAGTTGTCGTTGGAACAAATCGTAGAACAATATGGTGAATATTTATATCATCTTAATTATTTGTATATGAAGGATTTTCAGCTTGCAGAGGAAGTTACACAGGACGTACTAATGAAGTATCTATTACATAAAGACGATTTTAGGAATGATGCTTCATTGAAAACCTATTTAACTCGTATCGCTATTAATTGTTGTCATGATGAACTACGAAAACAAAAGAGAAAATCATTTATTTCAAAACTTTTACCACTAGGCAGAACTGAACCATCAGTGGAGAAAACTTATATATCAACTGAAGATTATACAACTTTAAAGCAAATTGTCTTCGCATTACCACTTCATTATAGGGAAGTCATTATACTGTTTTATTATGAAGAATTTGATGTTTCTGAAATTGCAAGTTTATTAAATGTATCACAAAACACCGTTCGTACAAGGATTCGTCGAGCTAGAGAATTGTTGAAAACAAATCAGGAACTGGAGGCAATATTTTATGAAGGAATTTAAAGACAAACTAAAAGAAGAATTGCGACAAGATGCTCCATTTACAAACGACATAAAGCAACGCATATTGCAACCTAAACCAATAATAAGAAAATGTAACTGGCAGGTCGTCTCAGTATCTATTGCAGCTTGTTTAATTATTGGGTTAATGCTATTAGTTGAATTTTCTCAAAAGAATAACCTACAAACAGCTAGTCAGCAAAATGAGCTACTACCGATTGTCGATGATGTTTCCTCTTTAGAGGTAATTGAACCGAAATATGCCTATCTACTTGGGGAACAATGGATGCTGCATTTTTTGCCGATGATTATCGATAAGGAAGCCACGATTACGTATGGAGATTATATTGCCTTTTATGGAACTGATGGGCTTGTAGTTTCAACTGTATTAGGATTAGGTAATGATAATGTAACAATGAATCAAGGGCAAATTTTAGTAGATAATACCACATTAAAAGTTCATGGATTAAATGAGCAAATAAAAAATGAGGATATCAATGACCCATTTAATAATTCTTACTTATTTCATAATTTGGGAACAAAGCCAGAGCCATTCATTGACAAATCGATTGCTACGAAAGAAAAAGAACTTGTTGTTTATGACAATGACGAAGGCCACACGATTATGAAAATTAATGAAGGGCAATTAGTAGGTAAGGTCGTAGGATTCCAAAATTTTGAGCTAACATTTAAATTGACTGAACAGGAGCAGCAAGTTTTTGATGCCTTTAAAACGGATTATAATGTTGAAAAGTTAAAAAATATGACACCACAAGCGATTACTAAAATGTTTTTATTGAGCGATATTGAAAAAGATTATGAAACATATGAAGCATTGTTTACAACAAATATTAACGAAGAAACAGAAAGTGTTCGAAGATATTATGAGAAAACGAAAATTGTACGTCAGGAGTTGTTTACAGAGGAAATAAATCGCATTATTATTGCAAACCTCTTTGCGGGGTTAGAAAATGCAGAGTTTGAGCAACAAACAAATACAATCGGAGTTGTAAAATTTATTTCTATTGAAGGAACACAAACAGAGCTAAGTATGGAGAAAAATGCACAAGGAGTTTGGCAGCCAGCCTTTAGTAGAGGAATCTATTAGCTTTTAAGAAAGGACATCAATTCACTCTTAAATGCTTGCATTGATGTCCTTCTGATTCTGTTTGGGCGCATCAAAAATCCTTTATGAAGTAAAAACCTTTCCAAAGCGTCATTTGGCAATTTTCATTCCCATGCTATTATAATCCAACCCCGTTACCAAAATCGTATTTGGGAAGTCTTTTGTGCTTAATGTAGTAAAGCATCATATATATGAAGAAGCGTCGCTGTTCTTATTAAACTCCCATGAAAGAACTTAATCATCTTCATTTTCTGTGGTGTGGCGAATGGTTTTTGCGCTACATGGAGGGCTAACGGGTGCTTAACTTCAATAAGAGGTAGAGCATTCTTGTAAAATGATAATAAAATATCTATTTTATTATACAAAAAACCACCTTGCATTCATTCAAACAAGGTGATTTTAATTCTATTTCCATAACCAAAACTCTAATCCTTGACAAACAATTAATTTGTCTAGCCATGTTTCAAAGTTCATGTTTAATTTTAAAGCATATTCTACAGGTTCATCACCTTGATAACGAATTAAATAATCTCGTTGTCCTTCCTCAACTTTTGAGGAGTCGATAAATAGATAGTCTCCATTATCTGTAGCAATAGGGTACCAATTTTTAGGTACGTAATCGAGGTATTCTACGTGTTCTTGATGAATTTCATCGAGATTTAGCAGTTTATACCCACCTCCACATTTAATATCTGAAAAGAGAAAAGCCCCATTATGTTTAAGGAGAAATTCTTTATAGTCATCTGGGAGATGCCATCCTGTTTTTTTAGCAAAACTCTCTATTTCTTCATTTGATGCAGGCTTGTTAAACTCAAATTTCACATTATATATATAGCCTTGTTCTCCCTGAATTACTAGAGAATTTTCTGAATCTAGACGACCTTGTAAAGCATTCAATGAGTTTACAATAAAACTGTTCAAATACATACCTCCTTAGTAATAATGCTTTAAGATATATTTTACCATAAAATTACTTTTGTGCTTTCTAGATATTAAAAAGACTTTAAGTCTTAATTATTTTATATTTACAATTTAGATCACCTCGATATAAATAATCGAGGTGATTTTTTATGTATAGATTTGTTTATATGACAACAAATAAATTAAACGGAAAGAAGTACATTGGTAAGCACACAACTAAGGATTTGAATGATGGTTATTATGGTAGTAATAGTGAATTGATCGAAGACATAAAAGTATATGGCGAAAATAATTTTGAAAGAATAATATTGGAATATGCCAATTCAGAAGAAGAGCTCCGTAAAAAAGAATCATATTACTTAAGAACAAATTCAGTTGTTGAGAATTCAGATTTTTATAATGGAAGTTATTCTTCAACTGGCGGAAACTTTATCCAATATATGACTACAGAACAATATGAAAAATATATTGAAAAACAGAGGAAGGTACAGACTGGAAAGAAAAGAAGTCAGAAGACTAAAGAGCGTATTAGTAAAAATAATGTAGGCTTTAAAGGAAAAAAACATACTAAAGAATCAGCAAAGAAAATTTCGGAATCACTAAAAGGAAAGAATCTTGGAAGAAAACATAAAAGAAAAATTGCGGTGAATTGTAGCAAAGGTAAAGTTTATTGCTATTTTGAAGGGAATCTAAAATATGAATTTATTAGTGGGGCAGATGGTGTAAGAAAATTTTTGGAACTCGGATTGATAAAAAGTAACAGCACTTTTGGAAAAGCTCTTAGAAATGACGGACAAGTCTCCAAAGGGAAATTAAAAGGGTGGGAAATCATCCGAATTGACAAAAATACGGTTCTATCTCATAATTAAAAGCAATCGGATGAGGCGATTAAAAGCCAAGTCAAATGAACGTAGAATAGTCATGTACCGGTGTGGCGGAGATAAAGAGTGGGGACTCAAAATCGTGTTCCTTTGGAGTGTCGGTTCGACCCCGACCACCGGTATCATTAGTTTAATTTACGTTACGATTAAAAAGTTAAGAAGCTCATAAACCTTGATATGATAGGGTTTATGAGCTTTTTGCATTTCCGAAAGTAAATGGACAAAAAAATGATCGTTTCAATTTGCATTGAAGCGGTCAAACGTTATCAAATTGATTGTGATATCAGTAACTCATAGATGTATGTGTAATTTCCCTCTCTATACGCCTAAGGATTATTTTTCAACCTCAATACTTTCTAAACCATTCTTTAGAACTTCAACAAGTCTACCTTCCTCAATTGATTGATTTATTCTATCCCTTGATTCTTTGTATTTCGGGTGTTTTTCTTATAACTTTTTAATAACTTTATTTCTGCAACCTCGAACAAAGAATGCAATGGCTATTGGGATAACAATTGACGTTTGAATCATATAGCTCCATCTCTAATAAAATTTGACAACCATTTAAGACAGATGTATTATACGGTTAAGACAATTGACTTAAATGAAAAAGGGGTGAGTAAATATGAAAAAATTGCCTGAATCAGAATTTGAGATTATGAAGATAGTTTGGGAAAGTAATCCTCCAATTACTACAGGTATAATAATGAGAGAAATAGGAAATGAGAAAGGTTGGAAAATCCAAACCGTAGTATCCCTTATGCAAAGATTAACTGAACGTGGATTTCTTCGCAGTGAGAAAAAAGGTAAGGAGAGATTTTATTACCCTATAGTAGAAAAAGGTGCATATCTAAGTTTTGAAACAGAGCATTTTATGAAGCTCTATCATAAAAACTCCTTTATGAATTTAGTGAGTACACTCTATAAATCCGATACTATTTCTAATGAAGATTTAGCATCATTAATTAAATGGGTGGAAGAAAAGAGGGATTAATATGCACAGTATCATGGTAGGTTTATTCTTTAAATCAGTAGTTATGTCCTTTATTGGACTACTTTTTATAGCTGTAACGCCTTTCCTTTTAAAACGATACAGTGCTAGATGGCTTTATTATGGCTGGCTTGCTATCCTTGTAGGCTTTATTTTACCATTTACAATCAATATATCGACCCCAGTTGTCAATCTATCAGAATCGGTGCAAATACCATCTAAAGAACCTGTTCCAACTAACAGTAGTCAGATAACGCTTGTGTCCTCATCCGTAGATACAGTGACAGCACTTTCTGTTTGGCAGATGGTGATGATAATTTGGATTTTAGGAATCGTTGTATTTTTGGCAGTTCATCTTGTAAAACATTATCGATTTATGTACATGGTGAAAAGATGGGGGCAAACGATAACTGAACCGAAAACCCTTCATTTGCTTGAAAAAGTTAAAAGCGAAATGAATATCACTAAGGAAATCGCATTGAAAGAATGTAGCTTTATCCATTCCCCCATGTTAGTGGGATTTACTAAAAATACTATCTGGCTATCTAATAATTCTTATCGAGAAGAAGAACTAAACTTGATATTGAAGCATGAGTTAGTTCATTTAAAACGAAAGGATTTATGGTATAAAGCTTTTGTATTGTTGATTAGTAGTATTCATTGGTTCAATCCATTGTTCTATCTATTCGCTAAAGAACTGGACAACCTTTGTGAACACGCTTGTGATGAGGAAGTAGTAAAAAATACTGACATCCAACTTAGAAAAACGTATAGTCAGACGATACTACATGCTGAGAAATTAAAAAGAGGAGAAGGTGTTTTTTCTACAAATTTTCTAGGAAGTACACAAATTCTAAAAAAGAGAATACTCTCCATTATGGATATGAGTAAGAAGAAATCAGGAATCGTTGTGATGGCACTATTAATTTTACTTACAACAGGTGGAATGGCTGTCAGTTCAGCATTTGCTATTTCCAGTAAGCCGTTGAGCTATTTAGACGAAACATTTATGAAAGAATCCATTTTAAATGGTGCATCAAGAGGCTACTTTGCAACAGACAAATTTATTATTTACCCAAAGAATATGAGTGATAGAATAACTGTGCCACCTGAGCCTACTATAAACAAAGAGCTCTATCGTGATGTGTTTTCAGAGGGTGTCATTGGAACTGAAGCAAGATACCAATACCCGATTGAAATTGTGCATAAACAGAATGGACAAAAATATACAACGGTAATTCATATTGAATATGACTATGAGCTACTAGCACCTGTTGAATATGATGAGCTCAATACCCTTATTGAAGCCTATTTGTTGCCTTTTCATGAGTTAAAGTCTATACCATATGCAGATTTCATCACACCGAATTACCTAGAAAATAGATTGAAAGACTATATGCGAGATATTGATACACAGAATACAGACGCACGAGTGGAATTTACATTTCGTTTTGGTGGCTGGGTAACGAACAATGATCATCTGCCTTTCCCAAGTCATAATCCTATAGGTACTACACCACGATATATGAAGTCTACACCATAGAAAATTAAGGTCCTTTTGGTGGATCAAAATCGCACTTGTAATGGAAGCATATGGTATGAAAGTGTAGTGAATGAAGTTATACTATCTTGAAAAAGTTATAAAAGCATTAGAATATTTCATATCTTTCATAGACTACTTTAAAGAGTATCTTTGGAGGGGTAATAAATAAAGAGGTAGCATTAAGCTACCCATTAATCTATTTCACCAGTTTCTAATTTTTTGTTTAAAACTATATATTCCTTTTTGGAAAAGGTTACTGTTACTCTATCCAATCTATTTCCACCCGGGTATAAAAGCAATTGCTGGTTAAATTTTATACCCAAAGGTCCAACAGTTTGATAAATGAGATTTAGAATTTTAAAACATCCTAAATCTACTCCTTCTTTCAAATGATTTTTAACATTAATAGAAACAATATCTTCAATTTCAATAAATCTAGGTTTTCGAGGAGAAATATTGTGTGCTTTACAAAGCATTTTTAGCAAATTTTGGTAATAATCTTGTTGTTCCATTTAGACCACCTCTCTTTACATGTTAGCATTATAAAGTGTGAAAGAATAGAAATGAAGGTTATGGCCCACTCAGCTAAAAAGCAAAGTGGGTTATTTAAATGGAAAGAATGTTTTCTTTTTACCTGGGTAGTCTTCGCGGCTTTAGCGTGAGTAGTAATGAT
Source organism: Lysinibacillus sp. NPDC094177 (assembly GCF_050279145.1). Taxonomy (NCBI): domain Bacteria; kingdom Bacillati; phylum Bacillota; class Bacilli; order Caryophanales; family Bacillaceae; genus Lysinibacillus; species Lysinibacillus sp. NPDC094177. Next base: position 18,633 of record NZ_JBNNTW010000010.1, read on the forward strand.
TAAATTATAGTAGGAAAAGACATAATGCCTGTTAAGTAGCATTTACGATGAATAGAGAGGGTATGATTATGAACAGACACTTTTTTATTGCAGTTCCACTTCCTTCAGATATTAAAGCAGCTCTTAAAGTGAGATGTGAAAAAATGAAGACAGATTTTCATTTTAAACGATGGGTTCATCAGGAAGATTATCATATCACATTGGCTTTTTTAGGTCATGCAGATGAAGATCAATTGCAGGCCGTAGTAGATGAAACGCGGAAAAATCTTTTGAATGTTCCTTCATTCGAATTAATAATTCAGGAGTTCAAGACTTTTGGAAGAAAAGAGTATCCAAGAATTTTATGGGCTGATTTGCTCGAATCGCAGCAATTAAATTTTGTGAGAGAAATAGTAGATCGAGATTGTCTGAAGGCTGGATTTGAATTAGATAAGAAGCCCTTTACACCCCATATAACTGTTGCAAGAAAATGGGATGAAGCATGCGGGAAATTTCCGTTCGAAGCATTAATAGAAAGAAATTTTCAGCTTCCAAAATTTCTAGTTGAAGAAGTGATTTTGTACGAATCAAAATTAGAGGAAACTCCAAAATATCATAAAAAAGCTGTCATTCGTTTAGATGGCCAATAGATCTGTCAAAAGCCTACTATCAATAATGATTAATATTCAATCAGCTCGTAAACCTAAAAAAGAAAAGGTTTATGAGCTTTTTTTGTTAAAAATATCTCATAATTAATGAATAGTTCATCTTCCGTTCATTTAAGGATTTTATGATAAGGATGTAAAAAGGAATGGAGGAGTTAACTATGAATCTTGCGTGGAAAGAAATTAAGAAGAATAAAGTAAGATTTTTAATATTAGGTTCGATTGTTTTTCTAGTTAGTTTTTTAACTTTTATTATTTCTGGTTTGGCGAATGGATTGTCACAAGATAATGCCGCTCTAATCAAGGATTTACCACAAGGTCAATTTTATATGAATAAGGATGCAGATCAAACTTATAATCTGTCAAAAATAGATAGCAGTACACAAAATGATATATTGAGCAAAGAAAAAGATGCAGTAGCTTTTTCATTACAAATGGGCTTTTTAAATGATAAGGACAATAAGCAACAAAGCGTTGCCTTTGTTACATCTACCGAGTCAGATTTATTTGAAAATGTGAAACATAATGAAGTCGTATTAGATAGTTCAATGAAAGATAAAGGAATTAAAGTAGGAGATACATTAACGAATAATCAATTTAGTGGCAAGTTTGTAGTAAAAGGATTTGTCGACCAAAAGAAATATAGTCATGCACCTGTTGCCTATATTAATGAACAGGATTATAAAGAAATTTACCGTGTTGATGAAATGCAGATGATTTTCGTACCAAACGGAGATTCTTCAAAAGAATTTGCTGGATTAGAATCATTTTCAAATAAAGGGTTTCTTAATACAATTCCAAGCTATAATGCAGAACAAATGTCTTTAAATATGATTGTTTGGTTTTTAGTAGTCATTAGTGGGATGCTGTTTGCTATCTTCTTCTATATGATGAACGTTCAAAAAATTGGCTTATACGGAATTTTAAAAGCTATTGGTTTGAAAACAAGTAAGTTATTCCAATTGATCTGGACACAGATGACCATCATTACAGTTATTTCACTTATTTTGTCTGTAGCCTTTAGCCAAGCATTTAATATGGTAGCACCACAAGGGATGCCTTTCTCTTTAACAATCGCGACAACGACGCAATTATCGATAGTATTCCTTATTATTGGATTTATTGGGGCTACAATTTCAGGACTACAAATTAGAAAGATTGAACCATTACAAGCGATACAGCAAGGAGAGGCTTAATATGACTTTATTTACAATTGATGAGGTTAGAAAAACGTTTACTAATGGCGAAGTAAAAGAAGAAATATTAAAAGGAATAAACCTTTCTCTAAAAGAAGGAGAAATCATAGCATTGGTAGGTGCATCTGGGTCTGGTAAAAGTACGCTTCTAACAATAGCTGCAGGACTTCAGCCTGCATCAGATGGGCAAGTTATATTTGAAGATAACAATTTAACTTCAATGAGCTCTGAAGAAGTTCGAAAAGTACGAGCAAGTAAATTTGGATTTGTCTTCCAGTTTGCGCACCTTGTACCGTTTCTTACAGTTGAGGAACAATTACTGCTAATGCTTGATGTTTCTGAATCCAAGTTAAAGAAGTCTGAACAAAAAAATGAAGTTGATCGAATACTAAAATTAGTAGGAATGGACCATCGGAAAAATTCTTATCCTTCTTCATTGTCAGGTGGAGAGAAGCAACGTGTTGCCATTGCTCGAGCAATTATTCATAAACCGAAAGTTCTGTTCGCAGATGAACCAACGGCAAGTTTAGATTCAAAAAGATCAAAAGAGGTTATGTTATTAATTAGAGATTTGACTAAGACCTTAAACATTACTACTTTAATGGTGACGCACGATGAAGAGATGCTTGCTTATACGGATCGTATTATTAAAATGAGCGATGGTGTTATTTTGCAAAATGTCAATTAGATCGAGCCGTAAAAAGCCACAACCACAGCAATTGATGGTTGTGGTATTTTTTTTGATTAAATAACGGCATGAGATTAATGACAGGGATATTTTTAAGAAGTTTAGTGTTAAAGTTACCAAACCATTTAACTATTACAGCATATTGTAGAAGAAAAGAGGAGGTGATTTTATGGCGTTTGTCATTGCATTAATAATTGTATTAGTAGGTTTAATAGCGGCATTCCAATTAAGCGAAGGAAGGTCGGAGAAAGGAAGATATATAGTTTGGGGTATCATTACAATGATTGCATTTGCACCATTCTTATCTTTTTTAATTGGCGTCACGTATGGAATGACGGTTAGAAACGGATGGGCAGCATCGATTATGATGTTTTTATCTCCTTTGATTTTTGTTATAGGGCTTATTATATTACTCTTAGGCATTTATAAGAAGAATGAAGAAGATCACTAGCTGCCTCTTAAGGAGTTAATTAGTTTTTGTGTTTTAGTTATCTTTAATATAAAGGTAAAAAGCCGCGAGACTCCTACGAATTGTTTTTGTGATGAAGTGTAAATGAAATTGTAGCGATGGAGACATATGTCTTCATGTCCAACATCCTATTTTTGGCCCTGATGCGGCTCGTGCCTTGCCGGCGAAAAAGCATAGCGGTTTTTTACCAATTAGAAAGACAGCTTTTATTTTAAAGGCTTATGTTAATCGAGCTTTTCGGCATATTTTGCAGATAGCTTTCCCTATATCTGATACACCACCAGTAACAACTGCAACCTTCATCCCTCGTATAAATTCCTAATGGACAGTAGCTTCCTGTAATTGAAGCCGTTCAATTACAGCTGTGTATTCTTCCACGACAAGTTCTGCGCCTTTACTATTTAAATGAACACCATCTAAAGTTAAATGTAGCCCTCTCTTTTCGGATAAACGGTCAATACGAAAAGGATTTTTATAAAACAGTACATCTTTCATTACTCGCATAACATTGGTGTTAATATAATCCGAACTATTAACTTGCTCCAAGTGACGCTCAAAAATCTCTTGCATATTTAAAAAGCTAACATTTGCATATTTAGAAGAAATGGATTGAATAATGGAGGAGAGCTCTTTTAATTCCGTATTTGAAGTGTTTTTTATTTCCTCTCCTATTAAAGCTGGTGTTACTAAAACAACATGTTCAGAGGATGCTAAAATCATTTCTAAAACTTTTACATAGTAATCTTTAAACTCTTGAAGATCTTTTGTAACTGGCTGTGCCTGCACTTTCAAAAGTTTAGCATAGACATCATTGACACCAATCCAAAGAAAGCTAAGGTCATAATAAGTAGCTGGCTTCGATTTCTCTAAACGAGTGTATAAGCTTTTTACTGTCTCACCTGGTTTACCGTGATTATCAAATTCGATATGTTGATGTTTTGTTGTTAGTAGTTTAAAAAATGAAACCCCTGGTCGGCCTTCTGTTAAACTGTCTCCTATACATGCAATTTTCATTTATATCCCACCTTTTTTTATCTCCTTTAAAAAAATGGTTATTGCCTGATTAAAGAGAGGCTCTAGTGCTTTAAGCTCCTGAGTATTTGTAAGCTGACATAACCCTCCTAACCATGTGCCTAGAAGAACGGTCCACTCATCAATATTTCCATCAACAAATTCTCCTCTATCAATTCCTTCTTGAAGGATTGTGCGATAAGCACCCATCGGTACAATCGCTAAATTGTATAAGTGTTGCAATGATTCAGGGCTCGATTTTGGATTGGAAGCTAGCTCTTGGCCTGATCTTAATAAAGGTGTTTGGTAATGATAGAGAACGTGCATGGCCATGCCATATAATTTTTCTGTTGCTGTGGAGTAGGTACATTCCTTTTGCAGCCATTTGTTGTGCCAATCCTGCATTGTTAGTTGCGCTAAAAGAACAAAAAGCTTTTCTTTGTTTTCAAAATGGTAATAAATATGTCCTTTGCTGTAGCCTGAAGCGGTTGAAATATCTCCAACTGATGTTTGATTATAGCCTTTTTGAGAAAACAAACTAACCGCATGTTCCATAATTTCAATTTTTGCTTTCCCGCTATCATAACGTCTTTTGTTCAATGATTTACCTCTTTTTTATATTTGAACGGTCGTTCTAATTCGAGTATACAATATTTTACCAATTAATGAATAGTTAAATACCTAAGTCATCAAGTTTTTACAATTGCTACGGACAGCGCCAGTTACAGAAGTCTGGTTGAAGGAAATATTCAACAAACTGTTGAACTATAAATTATACTTCAAAAATCAGGAGGGGAATTATATGGGGAGGGTAATAGGGTTTGAATTAAATAGTCAGGAACCTGAAAAAGCAGCTGAGTTTTATGCAAAGGTTTTTGGTTGGGAGGTAGCTGCACCTAATTGGGAATATTGGGCTGTAATAACCGGGGGTGATGAAAAATCCGGGATTAATGGCGGTATTGCTAAGGGGCCACATGACTATCCTTTTGGAACACGTATTCAAATTGAAGTGGATTTTATCGATGAAGCTATTTCCCAAGCTAAACAGAATGGTGCCATCATTGTTCGTGACAAAATGGAATTCGATGAGTTTTATCTTGCCTATATGGTAGATCCAACTGGGCTTGGCTTCGGTATAATTCAAAACAAATAGTTTAATTAATAAGTCTCTGTAAACGCTTGCGGAGGCTCTTTTGTAAATAAGTCGTACCTAAAAAGTTAGCACAGGAAAAGCAAGCCTCCTATTAATGGGGATGCCTGCTTTTTGTCATGAAGCATCTAATCTAATGAAATATGAAAAAAGCGATGGAGTGCTTGTCGCCATTCCTTTTCGTTATGAGTTGTATAGGTTGTTAGGGATTGTCCCTCGTATATTCGGAATTCATTATTAAGCATTGTGTGTCGTCCACGAGGGGTACGAATCATAGCGATTTTATTTTTTTGTTTAGAAAGTCTTGGTGCAAACTTTGCATCGTTTGCGTCATCAAAAAAACTATAGAGTAAACGCCAATTATGTTTTGTTTGTTCGTACAGCATCCAGCCGTTCGCTTCATCTCGTTCAATTTTATAAAGCTCATTACCTTCACGGTGTTGGTGCCCAGCTATTAGTGGAACTGGCTTACAAGGAGCTAGTGCACCTACGCCAACATCTGAAATATATAATTGGTCAGCGAAATTGACAAGTAATAGCTGATGCATAGGTACATCTTTGGCAGGAGTATTTTCTTCAATATTGCGCCAAAACTGAGCATAGCGATTGGTTACAGAAAATCCGAGTTCGCGAAGTAGCCAACTAAATAAAATATTTAGTTCGAAGCAATTGCCTCCGCGATGTTGAATAATGATTTTTTGAAAAAGGTCAGGGATAGCGAAGGAGATGCCATGTTTCAAGGCAACATCTAGGTTCTCATAAGGAATGGTATGTAGATGTCTTGTTTGGAGCTGACCAAGTAGCTTAATAGATGGCTCTAAAGATCCTTGAAATTGAATAAGCTTTAAATATTGCTGTATTTGTGAATTCATAAAATCTCCTCACTTCCTTACTAAATAACATAACCGAAATGGCTCGAGAATACACGTGAATAATAGAAAGAAAATAATAGAAAAGTAGGTAAATAACTTGTAAAATGAAAATATTAGCTACTATAAAGATAAATATTTCCTATTATTTTAGTTAATAATAATGATTGTAAGGTAGGTATACGAATGACAAGCGAAATGAAATGGATAGAAGTAAATTCATACGATGAAATGAGCGAAGTAGCAGCGGATATTTTCACTAAACAATTACAAGTTAAGCCAACAAGTATTTTAGGATTAGCAACTGGTGGTTCTCCTGTAGGGATGTATAAGGAATTAGTGAAACGCCAACAAGCTGGAAATATATCTTTTAACGATGTTATTACTTTTAACTTAGACGAATATGTTGGTCTCGATCAATCAAGTCCAGCAAGCTATTGGACATTTATGCATGACAATTTATTTAAGAATGTAGATATTAAGGAAGATAATATACATTTACCAAATGGTAAGGCAGAGGATTTAGATGATGAGTGTGTAGCTTATGATGCTCGAATCAAGGAAGCGGGAGGAATTGATCTCCAGCTTCTAGGTATTGGCGTAAACGGACATATTGGCTTTAACGAGCCAGGCACAGCTTTCGATTCACTGACTAATATTATAGAGTTAACTGAATCTACACGCACAGAAAATGCAATTTATTTTGATGACTCTAAGGATGTACCAACACATGCTATTACAATGGGTATCCAATCTATTATGAATGCCAAGGAGATCGTGTTAATTGCATTTGGTGAAAAAAAGCTAGAGGCTATGGAAAAATTAAAAAGTGGTATCGTCACTGAAGATTTCCCAGCAAGCCAATTATTAAATCATCCAAATGTAACAGTTATTTACGGCGGAACAAAATAGAAAACATGCGTAGACTTTATATTATTTGAAGTCTGCGCTTTTTTATTTTAGCTTTCAGAGCGAAGGATAAAAAGGCGACGGCGACGGATAGAAAGGCGACGGTGACGGAAAGAAAAGCTCGAGCGACGGATAGAAAGGCGACGGCGACGGAAAGAAGAGCTCGAGCGACGGATTGAAAGGCGACGGCGACGGAAAGAAGAGCTCAAGCGACGGATAGAAAGGCGACAGCGACGGATAGAAAGGCGACGGTGACGGAAAGAAAGGCGACGGTGACGGAAAGAAAGGAAAAAGTGACGGAAAAAAGCAGAGCTGCGGGGCATTCACCTGAAAGTTTAGATGCATAGGCACAGGCTTCGCTATTAATCAATGCTACAATATGATCTATAGGCTAGAATAAGAAAAACTATAGGAGGGGTTAGGGTGAAAAGTACCGTACCACATTTACAAAAAGGCGATACAGTTGGTCTTGTGGCTTTATCAAGTAAAGTAAAGCCAGAAAAGCTAGGAGATGCTATATCCTTTCTTGATGATTTAGGTCTTAACTATATAATTGGGGATACTATTCAGGCAAAGCATGATTATTTAGCAGGTAGTGATGAGGAGCGTCTGAATGACTTTCATGAGATGGTGAGAAATCCAGAGGTGAAGGCAATTTTTTGTGTTAAGGGGGGCTATGGCTCTGCGCGAATTGCGGAAAAGATTGACTACGGATTACTTGAGGAAAATCCAAAAATCTTCTGGGGCTTCTCTGACATTACATATTTACATTGCGCGATTAACGAATATGCAAATTTAGTGACGTTTCATGGACCGCTACTTATGTCTGTAGGAAGAATAGATGACTTATCAAAGAGAATGTTTTTACAGCTTTTTTCACCGATGGAATTACAGTATACGGAGGATATTTCCCCATTAACAACGATTGCACCTGGTGTAGCTCGTGGTGAGATTATTGGTGGAAATTTACGTCGCCTTGTTAACACATTAGGTACAAAATTTGAAGTTTGCACGGAAGGTCGTATTTTATTGATTGAGGAGCTTGGAGAATCTATCCCAAAAATCGATGCGATGCTGCAGCAATTAAAGCAGGCGAGAAAGCTTGAGCAGCTAGCCGGTGTTATTATCGGTTCCTTTACCCAAACAGAAGCGGATGAAGCGGCACTATTTACTTTAATGAAGGATTATTTTGCGGATTTAGGCGTTCCGGTTGTAGCAGGCTTTAAAATTGGCCATGATTCAACGAATATTGCTATTCCATTAGGCGTAGCTGCTATTTTAGATGCACAGGAAAAGGTACTGAAGATTTTGCCTGGTGTGCATTAAAAGAAGCGCTCAGCACTTTATATTGTGCTGAGCGCTTTATTTTATATGAACGTTTAGGCTATTAATAAGACTCTGCGTCATGACCTTTATCTATAGCCTTTTTAGGTGCTGTATCACCATCAATATTGCCAAGTGGCTTTGATGAAGATGAATCATTTCGAGCTTTTTGTAATCCTTCTTTTAACAAACGACCGTATTCTTCATCTGCTTCCTCTGCTAATGCAATCATCGCTTCTTGGATGGCTATATGACAGACTGCTAAATCACGAATTAAGTTTTCAAGCAGCTCATCTCGCTCCCATTGCTCAAAATTGCGATACGTTTCGCCAGCTTGCTTCGTATTACTTTGACGATCAATGGATTCCCGAACGAGATTACCTTCCACGGGTGGTGTATATTCTTTAGCTGATTGAGTAGCTTCCTTTAAACCATTTAACATCGACGGCTCATAGTTAATATGAGGATTTTGCCCAGGAGCTAAATCTCGCTTATACATCATTTGACCACCGTTTTGATTGGTTGCCACTCGTTTCTTAGGAGCATTGATAGGGAGTTGTAAATAGTTTGCACCTACACGATGACGCTGTGTATCAGAATAAGAGAAGGTACGACCTTGTAGCATTTTATCGTCCGAGAAATCCAATCCGTCCACTAGCACACCTGTACCGAAAGCGACCTGTTCAACCTCAGCAAAATAATCTTCTGGATTTTTATTTAACACCATCTTACCAACTGGATACCACGGGAATTGATCATTAGGCCAAAGCTTCGTATCATCTAACGGATCAAAATCAAGCTCTGGATGTGGACCATCCTCCATAATTTGGACGTTCAGCTCCCATTCAGGATAATCCTCATTTTCAATCGCATCGTATAAATCCTGTGTGGCATGATTGAAGTTTTTCTTTTGAATTTCTTCCGCTTCTTTTTGTGTTAAGTTTTTAATGCCCTGTAAGGGTTCCCAATGATATTTTACAAGGACGGCTTTGCCTTCACCATTGACCCATTTATACGTATTGACGCCAGAGCCTTGCATCATTCGATAATTAGCTGGAATACCCCAAGGTGAATAAATGAATGTCACCATATGGAAGGATTCTGGTGAGCTTGCACAAAAATCAAAAAAGCGTTCAACATCCTGAATATTTGTAATAGGATCAGGCTTAAAGGCGTGAATCATATCAGGGAATTTCATAGCATCGCGGATAAAGAAGATTTTTAAATTATTGCCGACTAAATCCCAGTTACCATCCTCGGTATAGAATTTTACAGCAAAGCCTCGTGGATCACGTAATGTTTCAGGCGAATGCCCACCATGAATAACTGTTGAGAAGCGCACAAAAACAGGAGTCTGCATCCCCTTATCCTGAAAGACTTTTGCTCTTGTATACTTAGAAATAGGATCATCCCCAACAACACCGTATGTCTCAAAATAGCCATGTGCCCCAGCACCTCGCGCATGAACAACGCGCTCAGGAACTCTTTCGCGGTCAAAGTGACTTATTTTTTCTATAAAATCATAGTTTTCAAGGGTTGCAGGTCCTCGATTACTGACAGTTCGTATATTTTGATTGTTAGTAATAGGGTGCCCCTGTCGATTTGTCAAAGTCATGTCATGCTCGTTTGTTGAATCATGTTGGTTTGTCATTGTTTAACCCCTTTCTTTTGATATATCCATTGTGTCCATGTTAGGGAAGAACTAGTCATGAAAAACTCTCCTTCACATGAGAGGAGAGTGAGTTTAATGAATGCAGTTTTTGAATTTTTACGAAGTTTGTGACGTTCGTGTAATGAGCAAAAAAGCTTCATAAACTGATGTTTTAAAAAAGAGATAAAGGATTAAAAGATACAATTAGAAAAGAATGAAAACTAACTTTCTTTTATTTTCCCCAAGTAAGTTCTTTAACACTATTAAAGAGGGGGCGAGGAATAACATGAGGAGTTACATTAGTATAGAATAATGCTTGCTAGACAAGAAGAAGTAACAGAAAAAATATTAATCTTTGAAGTTTGTTTATGTTCATTAAAAGTGGATTTTATCAAAATATGCTTAAAAAACCGAAAAAAGTGATTTTGAAAATTTTGAAATTCGTGCTATTGTTTTTTACAAGTTTGGGATAAGTGTCATCACGGTGATAATTGCTGATGGGTTTTCACCCTCCCTTATAAAATGGAGATGATAAAGATTTTATGAAAAAATTACATTCGAATGGTCATGCTCTTATACAAACCGAAAGTACATTATATTTCGCTAGTTTTTCTGAAGAAGAAAACCAAACTTATTACTATCAATATGATGGGGAGTATTTAAAGGAAATTCCTAAAGAATTATATGTGAAAAGTAATTTTTGTGAAAATTGGGGAAAGATATTTCCTCAATTATCTTGTTCGAATTTTTCTTATGTTGAAAGTATAGCGAAGTGCTGGATAAAAGAAGATGGAAAGTCAAAGTTGATAAGTCAGAAAAAATACTTTAACAATACGTTTGGAGCAAATATAGAAAAGGACTTTGAAATGGATATAATCCCAAGTGATTTATTTTCTAAAGTTAAAATTTTATGACATGTACCATACAAAACGAAACGGTTTGTCTTCTATGGCCGCACGATACCATTTTACATTTTGATCAACATGATGAGCTTGTACAATATATTTCATTGGAAGCTGCCGACTATTGTGATACATTGTATCAAATTTGTTCAGATGGGTAGGCCATTTGGGGCGTATCCCCGACATTAAATTCGGTTGTAAAATATATGTTTCCGAGTTTCAAAATAGAAAAAATCTATCATTATACGACAGACGAAAGCCTTGCTCAGAAGCAAAGAGAAATATACAAGGAACTCTATGTAAGTTTTTCTGAAAATGAGCAGACGAGTTTAAATTATCCAGAATATATTTCTTATATTGATGAGCAATTATATATTTGTGATATGGAAAACAAACGAATTGTCATCTTTGATCCTGACAGCGGAGAAATTACCCCATTTATTTCTCTGAATTCGAGACCTTTCGAGTTTTTAAAATGGAAAAATCAATTCGTTATTCAAACGGATACAGGAATATATTTGTTGAATGAGGACGAAAAGAAAGATTTTTTTGACTTAAATATAGATATTGAAATGAAATAATAGTTTGATTTAGCTATAGCATAATTCCTTGGATAAATAACAGCTAAATCATAGAATTGAATAGTGGAAGTCATCCAAGAGTGTTCGTTAATATCTAAACACCTTGGATTTTTTTGTTAATTTGAGAAGGTAGAAAATGCTACATAATGGGTTGCAATATGTTGGGTTTTTAATCATGTTAATTTTCGGTGGAGTCTTTTTGCTAAGATGGCTTCTTCATGATGAAATATTATTAGATCAATTAATTGCCTTTGTAATAGGGGAATCTTCTACGTTGCTTCTTTATTCATTAAAGTAAGATGAAATAATTATATGCACATAAAAAGCTCTCTTACACACAAGATGTAAGAGAGCTATTGGATGGCGTTTTCAAATACTTATCAAGTTGTTTGAGTATGGCCATTGCTTATAGTTGGTTATTAGTCATTGGTCATACAGTAAAAGGTAACTTGTCATTGGTTTTGCTAAATTAGCTCCAAAAAGCTAGTTGTGAAAACAGCACATCCAATTCGATATGAAGTCTCATCGACTTCATAATATTATTGTATACATTTCCAAATGATATGAAAAGCTCTGATTCATCAGTATATATGGACTGGAGGATATTACTGACAAGGCTATTATTTCTATTTTAGAAATAATAGCCTTGTCGCTCGAGATTAGAAATAACGAGAATCATCGAAATTAATTTCAATACTATAATTCTTTGCGTTGATAAGATTCGATAATTTATGCGCATCTTTTTCTAGTGTAATAGCACGTTCACGGTATTCATCTGGCTCATACATAGCAATTTCATAAAGCATTGTATTTTCACCATAACCCATGCGTACACTTTCTTTTTCATGCATACTAAACTGTTTGCAAAGCTCGACATCTGCGCGGAGCTGTGTTGCGAGCTCAATCGCTTCAACTAATGCCAGTTTTTCACCTTTAAAGTCTACTGTGTTTTTTATATTTGCTTCATACACTAAACGATCCAATGTACGAACATCGAGACGTACTTGAGTCAATTCTGCTTCAATTACATTCATTGCGCGATTACTTGTTTTGGGTGCTTGTCCTTTTTCAACAGTTACAAAAGCGCTACGGTGTAACTCGCTAACAAGCTCCTGAACTTTTTTTGCTAAAATACTTTTTAGCTTAACGGCTTCTGCTAGATTAATCATGAAAACACGTCCTTTACAATGTAGTAGATGGTACTTCGTCTGTTAATAGGGCTATTTTATAATCGCCGCCATGAACTTGGTTAAACATCTTACCAGCAGATGTGAGAAGCTCTTTAGTATTTTCGTCTGACAATGATGGGCGGAGGTAGAAAATATGTAAAGCCTCGATTGTTTCCTCTAAAACAGCCGTACGTAAAGAATCGACAAACGGTGACCCAAATGCTCCTTCAGCATCATAACTGTAAAGGATATTCTTTAATGAATTAAAACGACCATTTAAGCCCTCGTAGCCAGTTTCCTCGTTGCCAAGTGCGATCTCAATATTGCCTTTTAGTTTAGCTACATCATATAAGCCAACTGGAATTTCATATTGGAGAGAGAAGAAATTATTTAAATCAACACCAGAGTGAAGTGGTGTTAAATAATTTTGCTTACTAATTCGACGCATTAAGCTTTCTGCTGAGTGACGATAGCGATTCGGATCTGCACCAAGCTTTTTCCATAGTTGTCGCCATTCTGCGATTCCTGCTTTTTGCGTTACAGGACTATCTTGCATTTCTAAAAAGAGGTTTTCCTGATACAACTGCATGCGTCCTTTAATCATTTGAGGAGATTCTGCAACAACAATTTTGGTATAATGGATAATGCCGATTTTTAGCTCGGGATGTTGTGTCAATAGAGATTGATTAATTGAAATTTCCATAAAACATCACCTACTTTATCTATTTCTATTATTGTATCATGTAAGGAGTTGGAAATAAATTGAACATACATGACCTACAACGTGAATTTGTGGCGTATGCATTGTCCATTGGTGTAGATAAAATAGGCTTTACAACAGCAGCTCCATTTACAGAATTAAAAAATAGACTGCGCCGTCAGCAAGAGCTTGGCTATCAGTCTGGCTTTGAAGAAAGTGATATTGAAAAACGTACCGAACCCCTACAATTGTTAGAGGGGGCAGAGAGCATTGTGGCTATAGCTGTAGCTTATCCGTCGCGCATGCAAAATGCACCTGTTGGCAAGAAGGGAGCAAGACGTGGAATTTTTTGCCGTGCTTCCTGGGGTGTCGATTATCATACAGCATTACGTGAGCGGTTGAAATTATTATCAGCCTGGCTTGAGGAGCGCATAGAAGGGGCACGTATTGAATCCATGGTTGATACAGGCGCACTTGTGGATAGGGCAGTTGCAGAGCGTGCGGGGATAGGCTGGAGCGGGAAAAATTGCTCGGTTATAACACCTGAGTTCGGTTCTTATGTATATTTAGGAGAGCTTATCACGAATATCCCTTTTGCTCCTGATAAGCCTATGGAGGATGAATGCGGGGATTGCCGTTTATGTTTAGACGTTTGTCCAACAGGTGCGTTAATCGAGGGAGGACAGCTAGACTCACAGCGTTGTATAGCCTTTTTAACGCAAACTAAGGGAATGCTACCTGATGAGTTTCGTTCCCATATTGGTAATCGTTTGTATGGCTGTGATACATGCCAGACCGTGTGCCCAAAGAATAAAGGAAAGATTAACTGGATACATGAGGAATTTAAACCTGATCCAGAACTTGCAAAACCATTACTTGTACCACTTTTAACAATTTCAAATCGTGATTTTAAAGAAAAGTTTGGACATGTTTCTGGTTCATGGCGGGGGAAAAAGCCAATTCAACGCAATGCTATTTTGGCACTTGCACACTTTAAAGAAGAAGCTGCGGTACCAGATTTAGTAGCACTTCTTGAAAAGGATGAACGACCTATTATTCGAGGTACGGTAGCATGGGCTTTAGGCAAGATAGGCGGGGAGCAAGCTCAATCTGTATTACTTGAGGCAAAAGAGAAAGAACAAGACGAGGAAGTACTCGTTGAAATTGACAAAGGTTTACAATTTTTTAGTTAAGGAAGTGTATCGTTATGCCATTGCATATCGTTTTATATCAACCAGAAATTCCAGCGAATACAGGAAATATTGCACGCACATGTGCTGGAACAAATACCTCACTACATTTAATTCGTCCTCTTGGCTTTTCCACAGACGATAAAATGCTAAAACGTGCCGGCTTAGATTATTGGCATAGTGTCAATGTCGTGTATCACGATTCGCTAGAGGATTTTTTAGAAGCATCAAAAAATGGCGATGTTTACTTAATTGAGACATATAGTGAAGAGCCATTTACGACACATGATTTTAGTGATAAAGATCGTGATATTTACTTTATGTTTGGAAAAGAAACGACTGGCTTGCCAAAGGATTTTGCCTATGAGCGTCGAGATATGTGCTTACGTATTCCACAGAGTGAGCATGTACGTTCGCTCAATCTATCGAATACAGCAGCGATTGTTATTTATGAAGCGTTGCGTCAACAGGGTTACCCAGGATTACATTAAAAAAGCAGTTCTCCCATAGAGGAGAGCTGCTTTTGCGTTATAGTTAGATGTAAAAAGATTCGGCAAGCGACGGATAAAACTTGTCAAGCGACGGAAAGAACTCCTCAAGCGACGGATAGCCCGTCAAGCGACGGA
>NZ_JBNNTW010000010.1:33809-181910 GCF_050279145.1 Lysinibacillus sp. NPDC094177
AAAGAACCCCGCAAGCGACGGATAAAACTCGCCAAACGACGGAAAGAACCCCGCAAGCGACGGATAGCCCGTCAAGCGACGGAAAGAACCCCGCAAGCGACGGATAAAACTCGCCAAACGACGGAAAGAACCCCGCAAGCGACGGATAGCCCGTCAAGCGACGGAAAGAACCCCGCAAACGACGGATAAAACTCGTAAAGCGACGGAAAGAACCCCGCAAGCGACGGAAAGAACTTGACAATCGCCGTATAGCCTCATGCAACTGACGGATAGTGCGTCACATCACTTTTAAAATTTCAATAAAATAGCGTTACCTGACGGGTCCTCTGTTTGGAATCCTCCATCTATATTAGTAACCGGTGCACCAATTGCACGGAGATTTTCTTTCATTGTTGCTGCTTGTTCTTCATTGTCTAGACGCAGTGAAAATGTTTTTAAACCAACCATATTTTCACCAAGCTTTGGTGCGTTTTCAGAGTGCCAAGTGTTTAAACCGATATGATGGTGATAGCGGCCAGTTGAGATAAATAAAGCTTGTGCTCCATAGCGAGTGACAATCTCAAATCCTAATCCTTTTGTATAAAATTCCTCAGCAGCAGCTAAATTAGAAACTGATAAATGAATATGCCCCATAACCGTATCAGCTGGTAGGCCATCCCATCTACCATCGCCTTCCTCTAATATAGAATGGATCTTAAGAGGTTCAGTAACCATATGAACTTGGTCGAAATGCCAAGTCCATTCACTTTCAGGGCGATCAGCATAAACCTCGATGCCGTTTTTGTCAGGATCATTTAAATATAATGCTTCACTTACATCATGGTCGGATGCTCCGAAGTACACGCCGTTGTTATGGAAATGAGAAATGATATTGGCTAAATCACGACGAGTAGGCAATAAAATTGCAAAGTGATAGAGTCCAGTTGTTAAGCTCGTTTTTTCTTCCACTGTTTTGGGTTGGACGATTGTTAGTAAAGCCGTTTTGCCATCCGCTGTTAAAGTTGCTTTATGAGATTCCTGATGTAAAACTTTAAAGCCAATTACCTTCTGATAATAAGTTAATGAACGTTGTAAATCACTCACTTTAATTTCAACATTTGTAACATATGTGTTAGGTTTTTCATGAAAATGCATAGTAAATTACCTCCAAATATAAGTTGTATTTAATTATTAAGTTACTTTATGTAAGTAAGTTTATTTTATAAAGTGTAGAAAGTCAAGTAGTGATATTGATTCTGTCATTCACAACATTTGATGATGAGCGTTTTTTTTTTTTTTTTGAATTTTATCAATTTTTGCTTAATTTATAACAAAAATTGATTTTGAAACTTTTGTAAACTGGTAGCTTAAGCTTCTTAATAGGACTTTATGAGTACTTTAATGCCACTATATAAATGCAAAGTCTAATTTTACTAGGCTTCTTTTATTTCTATATGGAAATTATTTGTGATATCAAACTCCAAGTATCTATGAGTTATCTGATTTTTCCCAAGTTTTGTTCTAATTATAACAAAACTTGATTAGGAAATATTTATTTCCAATGATATGTTGTTAACATACCCGTGGGAAAACAGAGAAGGGGGGCTAAAAATTAATATTAGGTTAGGAACTATTTCAATGCAGATATGAACAAAATTAGGAATATCTAATAGTGGAGCTAATGCTGGTGGAGGATCATCATGGGCTACTACTTCTACTAAAACCAAGTATTGGGAGAATAGTAACGGAGCTAAGGAATCTTCATATAGTTCCAATGTGATTGTTTCACCTAAAGGAGATTATAGAACTGGAACTATTTCTGTTGTTAATACCGCTAAAGTAAAATTATCAGGAGATAAGAAGTCTTATGAGATTTCAGCAGGGGCATAAAAAAATATACGTAATATTATCCCTAATAACTCAAACTTCACAGACTGAAATCGACAAATAAGCCTTGATATAATTAGGAAGGCTGGCGATCCATTGCTGAAGTTGACTTTTGATTAGTTTCTGGATTTTTGTATTTGTCTTTTTTAGGGTATCTTCAAGAAGCTCGATTAATTGCTGTAAAGCGACAGCCCATTCGAGTTCATTTACTTCATCGCAAAGTTCATAGAAAATGCCACCTAATGTTCGCTGGTCGGTATGGCAGCGATTTTGCCAGGACAAAACGATATATCTAGAAAAGACAATGGTTGTGTGACTGATGAGTAAATCATAAGACATCCCTTGAAATTTTTTTTGAAGTTTCAATAATGATTTGGTTGTCTTAAAGAAGACTTCGATGTACCAACGCATGCCATAAATACGAATGATTTCTTGTTCAGAAAGCGTACAGTCCGTGCTAAGAATGGCAAGCCACTCACTCTTTTTATTTCTATTTTGAACAAATACAACCTTTACCTGGATGCCATTTGCCATCGTTGTATGAATCGATCGCAAAATTCCTTTCTTGTCTGGGACAGGTGTGGCAATCTTATACAATTCTTTTAAAGAGAGTCGTTGGTTGTTCATCAAATAACGTTGGTTCGTATTTTTCACCATACCAATGACATCCAGACCTAGTTCAACGATGGATTGGATGAGCGGTTGTTGTGTAAACCATGTATCCATTAACACATAATCAGCGGTTACACCTGCTTGTAAGGCTCTTTCAAGCATACTCGGAATGATTGTAGGAGCCGATTCTAACGCTTCTACACGACGTTTATAGCCCGATGTACGTTTGTCGATGTTGTTCGAAATGCCATTGATTTGTGCATTTTTTGAACTCAGTAACGTAAAATCAAGCGGCATAAATGTAAAGCCGTCTGACCAACCCAAAGTAAGCATACGAAAGCCTTTATAGAAGCGCTTCGTTAAAGAGGAATGATCCATACAACGTGCTAGAAGCTCAACCTTTTTACTGCGATTCCGATCAAACATCGAATCGTCAATAATCAGTGTTTTTGTGCGCTTTTCATCTGTAAGTGCATCGACTTTTTGAACGGCGTGTGCGCTTAAAAAGGTTAAAAATCGACGCCAAGCAAATTTAGAATGATTCATAAAACGATAAACGGCATCTTTGGCTGGATAACAATCTCCCTTTTTTTGATGATGAAAGGGTACACCAACTCTTATGATGAAAAATTAAACAGAATACGAGTTGAAACAAATAAGAATTTGTAAACCCAAACTTCTTCGTAATGCCAGCTTTTCATAAATGTTTAAAAATTTCCAATTCATTAAAAATAGATTTTAATTCTTTAGACAGTCGATTGTTTGGTCCATTATGCTCTATCATAATGAAAGCACCTCTTTCGTTTGGTAGTGTATTCTAGTCAAATTCACTATACCAAAGAATGAGGTGTTTTTTGTATTTATAAAACGTTTTGTCAAGAATCCTATTGAAATTGTAAAGAACCAAACAAGCTCAATGATTAAGCCGATTTATATTGGTACGAAGTTTGAGTAATAACTTATGCGTAAAATATATCTAATCGAAAGGGGGAGACATTGGTAAGTATTTTTAGTTTTTCACATCTTAGTTCAAGTTAAAAATATTCTCTATAAGTATTAAAATTCAATTTAAGGGATGGTTAAAAATGGAGAAATATTTAAAAATTTTGTTAGCATTTAGTGTTGTTTTTATTTTAGGGATTTTCAAAATAGACTATGCTCAAGCGGAAGAAAAATTTTCAGACAATACAGACAATAATTCCGAAATGTATGAATTAAAGAACATTGAAGAAGACAACAATGTCCTAACACCGTTTGCTACTTTTTGGGGTGACAGTGGAACATCGACATTTAATTATTCGCCAAATGCAAGAGCCTTCAGTTGGACTTTAAATATACCCGGTGCAGCAGGAAATTTTTTATCTTTTACTTGTAGAGCTGATATTTATACTCAGTCTACCGGTGCTTTTAAAGGGTCAATGTATTTTTCAGGAGGGGGACTGGTCCTGGAGTATCTGGTTTGGCTGATATAAAGGGCGTTTCTTTGACAAAAGGAGTTAGTTACCTTGCGAGATTTGTAGGAGAAGCAGTGGAATCCCCTTCTTTAAAAGTACACGCTGTAAGTTATTTAGCATATCAAAACGGAGTAGCTTTTACCTACTAGTATTTTAAAAAAGAGTGAGGTGCGAATTTTTGTTTGATTTAAATAATGCTGAAAATAATCAACTCAATTTAGAAACAACAGCTCCGTACTCTTTAAATTACTTAATATTTATACAAAACTTATTTTTAAATAATAATAATAATCAGCAGCAGTCTTTATTTCCTGATTTTAACAGTTCTGATTGGGGTATCTTACCTGAGGGTGAATTTGACATTGAGTTTAAAAAGATATGGAATGAAGTAATATATAAAAATGTGCAAAACCAATATTACGATAATAACGGTGTTTTGGAAAATGATAGTTCATTCTACCGACAACTGTTTGATAGAAATGTAAATGGAGAGTTTGGATTTTCAGAAAGTGTTAAATTATTTTTATCTTGGTGGAATGGATTCTATGGGAAAATAGCTATAGAAGGATTATTTGAAAGTGGAGGCGGACATGAAATATATAACGAGTTATCAAAGTCTCTAAAATTATATAATCTAAATAATAGTCAATTTAAGATAAATATTATTTACGATAAACAACGATTATTTTCTACAACTTATTCCTTATCTTATGCAGTTTTACCTATTCAAGAACTTTTTTTAAATAAAACAGAAATTGTACCGAATTTATTAGAAGGGTTTAAAAAACCATAATAAAACAAAAAAGGTATTGAGGTTTAAATTCCCAATACCTTTTTTTGGTTTATTCCAATATGGTGTAGTTAATGGTAATAGTAAGTTACGTACTTATTTATGTAGAAGTTAATATCTCAAACTTCGCAGCTAGATAAACTAGCTCAAAACAGATGGCTGTAGGTTGCCCTTTAATGGATTTATGTTTCTTGACACTATTTTTAGGTATACAAAAAGCACCTCTTTCTTGTGATTGCTAGAAAACACTACCAAGCAGAAGAGGTGCTCCCACTATGATAGAACGACCAAAATAATCAACTACCAAAAGAAATTTATCACGTCTTTCATGAATTAGAAATCAATAAACATCTAAGAAACGCAGGGATTATAAAAGGATTTGGCTTTTCGACAAGCTATTTATTTCAACTTGTCTTTTGCCTCGTATTCCAACACAAAAGCCGGTTTACCTTGCTTCAAAGTAAAAAAGGTGACCAATATCCAGGAAAAGATACGGTTTATCGTTTCCTAAACTATTCGAAATTTGCATGGCGTCGATTTCTCACTCTATTCAGTGCACATACGATTCAAAAAGTGAGTGTGCTTACCAACGCAGATCGACCAAAAGTACTCATTGTAGATGATTCCATGTATGACCGTAATCGCAGTAAAAAGGTAGAACTACTAGCGCGCTGTCGTGACCATTCTTCAACGGGTAAACGTTTTTATAAGGGCTTTCGGATGCTTACTTTGGGCTGGTCAGATGGTGCGACATTTATGCCCGTTGACTTTGCTTTACTAAGTTCAAAAAAGGCACAGGTGAATGGCATTTCCGAACAGATTGATAAACGTACTTCTGGCTATAAGCGTCGAATCGAAGCATTAGAAACAGCATCATCGCTTGTGCCAAGTATGGTTGACCGTGCGTTACAAGCAGGTGTACCGGCTCAATATGTGCTCATGGATAGCTGGTTTACACACGCACCCCTTGTTCAATCCATCGTTGCACTAGGGATGGATGTTATTGGTATGGTCAAGCCAACGAAACAGCATTATCTAGTAGACGATCGTTGCCTTTCGTTAAAAGAATTGTACAAAATCGCGAAGCCTGTACAGGGACCAAAAGACATTTTACGATCCATCCAAGCAACATTGAAGAATGGTGTGCCTGTAAAGATTGTCTTCATTCAAAATCGCAATAAGAAAAGTGAATGGCTGGCGATTCTCAGCACCGATTGTACGCTTTCAGAACAAGAAATCATCCGAATCTATGGCATGCGTTGGGATATCGAAGTCTTCTTTAAAGCGACGAAATCACTACTGCGTCTACAAAAAGAATTCCAAGGCACATCTAAGTAATCCTTTTATTGTTTAGTTTTATGAAATTTAAAAATTCTTCTGGAATTGATGATATTGGAGAAAATACGAAAGAATTGTATGTTTTGGAATATTGGGAGCAAAAATTAAAAGTATACAATCAAGATACTCATAAGTTTATTAGGTATTGGAATGATACTGAAAACGAGTTTCAATATAACTTTAAAGAATATAGCGACGTTTTGACGAGTGGAAATAGTATATCAAATAATTTTTCGATTATTCGTTATACAGAAACGGGAGTTAAGACATTATTAAAACTACCTGCAAACGAAGCGTTGTTTCCACTAACAATTGATAACAAAGATAATATGTATTTTTGTAGAATTTATTATAATGATGATAAAACTGAGAAAAAAAGGGTTATATCAAAGTATAGTAAAAAAGATAATCAATTGGATGATTTAGCTATTGATGTTGGTAAACTTATGGATGTTAGTGTTATAGGGAAAAAATTATTTTTTACTTCTTTCGATGAAAAAGAACAAAAGTATGAATTGTATGAATCAAGTTTAAAAGGTAAGAATGAAATAGAAATGATAGAAAGTAATTTAGAAGGTTCCGAGATCTATAATATTAATGGGGAATTGTATTTGAAGTCTGCAGAGGGAAAATTAGTTTCACAAGTGAAAGAATATCCTTCGGGAGAGATAACGATTTCTTATAAGGATTGGTTATTATTTTTAGATGTTAAAGAAAATAGCTCCCAAAACTTACGTATTTACTCAATTGATAGCGAAAAGTATATCTATAAAACAAAAAATTTAAATGGATATAATCTAAATGGATATAGACTTACAATTTTTAAAGATGATTCTACAAAAAAAATAGATTTAAAATCATTAAATTCAATATAGTTTTATTTTGATTATAAAAGGAATTAGTCATATCAATAAAGTTTCACTTCTGCGGAATTATGTCATCAGATTAGTTATTATCTTTTGATATGACTGTTTTTATGAAACGAATTTTTTATGCAGGGTGTACGTTATGACACAGTTGATTTTTCTTGTAAATAAAATTGTGAATCCGTATGCAAATAACACATATTAACACGCTGCACCTCTCTGAACTATAAAGGCATCAATTAAAGGAGGTGCCTTTTTCGAAAACAAGAAAATCACTAAGCATTTTATTCATGCTTAGTGATTTTCTTGAGGTATTATTTGTCTGATCTGTAGTCGCCTTCGTAACCAGCAGTGAAAATTGCAGCTAAAAACGCAACAGTTACACCAATAATTAATAGTAAACTCATGGAAGAACCCTCCTCATGTTTATAAAGACATCTTTTTTTAGTATAGCCTATCTACTATAAAAATGAAACGACATAGAGGAATAAAATATGTCAGAAATGGTTCAGAAATAACTATTTCGGGAAAACTATAGTAGAGGTGATGATAATGGAAAAAAAGGTTCCGAATATCGAAAACGGTACAATGGCTAGAAATTTTAAAGATTTAAAGGATTTAGGAAAGCAGATGGAGCATTTGCGTGATGGTCAAGAGCTTGTAGAAGACGATCGAATTCCAGACCCTATTCAAGTAGATGATTATGAAGAGGAAGCAAAAGATTGATAAGAAATTACCTCTGAAATTTTCCTCATTTTTCTTAAAACCAATTTTTTGTATAATGGAACTAGGAAAAGAAAGGGGTTGTTATTCTTGAATTTACAATCAACAAAAACATTAGCAAACGGTGTGGAAATGCCTCGCTTTGGCTTAGGTGTTTATAAAATGACAGAGCGTGATGAGACTTTGCAGGCTATTGATATAGCTCTTAAATTTGGCTACCGAGCTATTGATACGGCTTCTCTTTATGGTAATGAGGCTGAGGTGGGCGAAGCTATTCGTCACTCAGACGTTAAACGTGAGGATATTTTTGTGACGACAAAGGTCTGGAATAATGACCAAGGCTATGATGAAACATTACGAGCATTTGAAGTCTCATTGAAAAAGCTAAATATGGATTATTTAGATTTATATTTAACTCATTGGGCAGTACCAGAAACATTTGAAGAAACGTATAGAGCAATTGAACGTTTATATGATGAAAAATTAATTCGTGCAACAGGTGTCTCAAATCACCATGAGCATCATCTACAAAAGCTATTAGCTAAAGCAAATATTACACCAATGGTCAATCAAGTAGAGGTGCATCCATATTTACAGCAAGACGCATTAAAAGCATTTTGTAGTGAGCATGGAATTGCTGTTACGGCATGGTCTCCATTAGGTCGAGGTGGAGTACTTGATAATCCAACGATTACGGAAATTGGTCACGAAATAGGAAAGACAGCTGCACAGGTAGTGCTACGCTGGCATTTACAAAATGATACACTTGTCATTCCAAAATCAGTGACACCAAGTCGTATTGAGGAAAACGCACAGATTTTTGATTTTGAATTAACACTAGCTCAAATGGATAAAATAGCTGTGTTAAATCGCAATGAACGATTTGGACAGGACCCAGATAACTTTAAATTTAATTTTTAATAGAAATCCCGCTCTCTAATTTGAGAAGCGGGATTTTGTAAATATATTATTTAGATTCTTTTACAAAAGGAATGTAGTTAGAAAGCATTTTTGCCATATGTGCACGTGTAGCATTGTTACTTGGCATAAATTTGCCGTTCACGCCGCTAACAATCTTTAAGTCTTTCATAAGTGCAATAGCATTTTGAGTTTCAGCGTTATATTGAGAAATATCACTGAAATCTGCTTTTAAACCAGCTTTTGCATCGTGTTGTAGGTTGTATGCACGAGCAAACATTAATGCAAGTTGAGCACGAGTTACTTTTGTATTAGGATTGAATTTACCATTCACACCTTGTACAATTCCTGCTTCAGCAAGTGCTGTAATTTCTTTTTGTGTTGCAGGATTTACATTCGCAAGATCAGAGAATGTTGTTTGACCTTTTGCTTCAAGCTTTAAGGCACGTGCGATAAATGATGCAGCTTGTGCACGAGTTAAGTTTGCGTTCGGTGAATATGTTGTTGCAGTAGTACCATTTGTTAAATCATGGTAATAAAGATCACGAACATAGCCTTCTGTTTCTGAACCTTTTGCAATATCAGTGAATGGAATTTTTGCGATAATACGCCCTTCTACTTTAGGATCGACTGTTTTCAGCGTTTTTAAGTGATCGATAAACATTTCATAGTCAATTGTACCAGGCTCACTTACACGTCCGTCTGCATAGGCTTTTTTCAGTGTATCGTAGTTGTCTCCACCTTTAGCAGTGAATGTATTTGTTGCACCTTTATAGTATGCTGCTTTATCAAGCTCTTTACCATTTAATTTAATAGAGGTAACACGTTTACCAGCTGGTGCTTTTCCATCAAATTCAACTTGTAAACCAGAGAAGTGGAGGAAGCCACCAGCTTCTTTCGGGAACTCTTTCACACTATGTTCAACGATATCATATATTTCAGCACCAGTTACTTTTACGATTCCAAGTGCATTACCGTATGGCATGACTGTCATAACTTCGCCAAGAGTAATATCTCCTGCACCAATACTTTCACGGATACCGCCACCATTTTGGAAGGCAAATTGTACTTCAGGATCAATTTTCTTTGCGCCAGCAAGCATACCATCAGTAATTAAGTTACCAAGATTTGTTTCACGAGTACGAACGTGACTACGTTGTCCATCAAGTGCTGAAACAGCTGTTTTGCCTATTGATTGGTTTAAAATTTTCGAAACTTGTTCTTTATATGGAGCTAACAGTGCTTCAGCCTCAGCGTCAGCTTTGACATCCTTTAAAGCATGTAATTGACCAAAATAGTCAACAACTGCACCGTTATCGTCGAATGTTAGATCTAATTCACCTAAATTTTCGCTATATTGGCCTGTTTGAACGATAATTGTAGGGTTCTTAAATGATGTTTCAGCTTTCACAGGTTTGTCCAACTTTGTATGTGAATGACCACCTACGATTACATCGATGCCTTCTACAGATTTTGCTAGTAATTGGTCATTATCCCAATCTACGGAGTCATTGAAGCCTATGTGTGTTAATGCGATAATTTTGTTAACACCTTGTTTTTCAAATTCTGCTACTGCTTTTTTTGCAGTTTCGATATAGTTTGCAAATTGAACGTTAACAACGCTTGAAATCGTAGGTGTCTCTTCTGTTGTTAAACTGAAAATACCTACTTGTTCTCCATCGATTTCTTTAACAATACCGTCATAAATTTTACCGTTTTCAAAGTCTTTTGTGACAGTTTTGAATTGTAAGCCATCAAATAAAGAATCTTTCGAAAAATCTAGATTGGACCCTAGTAATGGGAACTCTGCGCCCTTAACAAATTTCGCAAGTGCAGCATGTCCTTCTGGGCTTGATCCTAAATCGAACTCATGGTTACCAAAAGTCATTGCATCGTAACCCATTAAGTTCATTAACTTCATATCAGCCTCTCCAGCAAATTCGTTAAAGTATAAAGTACCAGAGAAAACATCACCAGCATCTAACAGAAGTGAATTTGCATTTGCAGCACGAAGTTCTTTTACTTTTGTTGCACGCTTTGTAGCTTCCTCAGCGTGTGAATGTGTGTCATTTGAGTGTAGAATTGTTAATTTGAAATCGTCTTTCTTAGCTGTTGGTGTTGCTTCCGCTGCATGTGCGGCAAAACCGGGTGTAGCTAGTAAACTAGCAGCTAGAGTTGTTGCTACAATACTTTTAACCCATTTCATCAATGAATTCCTCCTCATATTAGTCAGATGACTGACAATTTAATTTTAATTCTATCATGAAAGAAATCCAACGTCATTACCAATAATGGAAATGTATATTAAAATTACTGTGAAAAATAGATGAAAGAAATGTTGAATAATATATTTATACTTTTTTGAAACTATAAGTAAATAGATTGAGGTAAAGGCTCATTACCATTACGTGTGGTTTATTTCCGTTCCGACTGGGATCTTTTAGCGCTGCCGCTTCGCTTTCGCGCAGAAAACATTTGTTGCTGTCGCTTCGCTTTCGCACAGTTAAAACATTTGTTGCTGTCGCTTCGCTTTCGCACAGTTAAAACATTTGTTGCTGCAAGGTCTCATCTGTGACGCTAATCCCCAAGGAATCGCCCAGTCGGTACGAAAGTCAATTTATATAAATGGATTACATTTTAACAAGTGTCATTGTCATCCATAACTTTTGGTGATGAGCCGAAGTAATGGAATCTATATTGACTTAGGATTGACATCTATTCTGGACTATGGTCGATGATGAGCGTAAGAAATAAAAAAGGAATACAAAAACTGCACTTCCTATTGTTAGCTGTCCAACAATAGGAAGTGCAGTCCAATAATTACTGCTCGTCTTTTACAACGATTGGCTTATTTAAAAATGGATGTTCGAATTCTAATTGAATAGCATGGAGCTCATAATCACCACTTGCTGTTTCTCTTGCTCCATACATTGTATCTCCTATAATCGGATGACCGATATGTGCTAGATGTACGCGAATTTGATGTGTTCTTCCTGTTTCAAGAATTAGATGGACAACACAAGAGCTTTTATAGCGCGCTACAACTTCATAGTGAGTAACCGCATGCTGTCCAGTTTTTGAAACGACACGTCTTGTTGCATGATGTCGGTCTTTTCCGATTCCTTCAGAAATCGTGCCAGATGAAGAGCGTAAATTCCCTTGCACCTCTGCGGCGTATGTTCGAATAATGGATTTTTCCTCAATCATACGGTCAAAAATTGATTTTGCTAAAGGATGTTTTGCTACAAGTAACAAACCTTGTGTCCCTTTATCTAATCGATGGACATGCTCCGCATAAGTACCGCCTTGCTCTTTAATATGAGCCATAACATGATTCATACAAGTGTGGGTATCGCGTGCATCATTTGGATGTGTCGACATGCCTTTTGGTTTTGAAACGATTAAACAATGATCATCCTCATAGACGACATCAATTGCACAAACCGGTGTCGGTTGATAATTGGATGTCGGCATCGGGAATGTAAATTTTAATTCTGTTCCAACCTGTAGTGGATCATTCCACTGAATAGGCTCTCCGTCAACTGTAGTGATAGCCTTCGCCATTCGCAATTCATGGACTATCTTTTTACCGAGTCGCCAATTATTACGTAGTAAATCCTCGACTGTCAAATTATTCGTGTTTATTTCATAGTGAAACATAAATCTTCCTCCGTAGAAAAGACCGTATTCCAATTGTAGAACACGGTCTCGTAATTAATTTGCTGTTTTAGCAGCCTTCATTAAATAAAAGCTTGCCCCTGCAATTAAAATAAATGCAGTTAGCGCTAAAAATGGGATTGTGATAAAACCTAACCAGTTAATATATTGACCAGTACATGAAACAAGACCACAAGAAGGAGCCGTTTCAGCTAAAAAACTAAGCTTTTGAATACCATAATGGTAAAGTGATATACTGCCTCCCATAATGGCAAAAACAGCGGTTGTTACAGCAATACGTGCATTTTTTTGAATAAAGGCAATAGTTGTCATAATAACAATTGGATACATGAAAATTCGTTGGAACCAACACATTTTACAAGGTTCATAATGACGAATTTCAGAAAAGTATAAGGAACCTAGTGTTGCAACGACAGAGACAATCCAAATAAATAATAAGCCATTTTCCACTTTTTTAGACATATAAATTCTCTCCTTAGTATAACCATGTACTTGTTCGATTATAGTTGTTCTAGTTTTATATGTAAATTAACTTACGCAAAATAAGGTATATTCTATCAATTATGCCTCGGCATAATTATTGCTGTCACTTCGTTTTCGCACAGGTAATTTGCCATATGACGTGGCGTTTTTAGACTGAGTTCCTCTATTTCAGCGGATGTCTTTTGTACCGAAAGCGTAGCGACAGGTACAGATGTGTTTTGCGCGAAAGCATAGCGTCAGCAGCAGATGTTTGGGCACCTGCTGAAAGAAGCTAAAAAAAGTTCAGTCTAAAGTATGAATGGATGAGGCAGACGTTCCAGACTTTGAAATGTTATCATTAAAATTAGTAATGCCAAAGAAGAGGTGTTTTTGTGAGGGAGAATGATCATTCCAATATTGGTATTTTAAAAGAGATTGCAGAGTTATTAAACGAAGAAACTGAAATTGTGTCGATGTTAAAGGGAGCACTTGTGAAATTTTTAAATGGCACAAATTTTGAAACAGGTTGGGTTTTTTTTATCGATGAAAAAGGGCGGTCAGAGCTTATTGTCCACGTCAATTTACCAGAAGCACTGGAGTATAAAAATTGCCATTATTTAAAAAAGGGAGGCTGTTGGTGTGTTTCCCGCTATCGTAATGAGGAATTAAAAAAAGCCTCGAATATTATTGAATGTCAACGTATTGAAAGTGCAATTGCAGCAAATGTTGGCGATCACGAAGGTATTACACATCATGCAACAGTGCCGCTTCAATCAGGACAAGAGCGTTTTGGTGTTTTAAATGTTGCATCGAAGGATACCGTGCGTTTTTCAGAGGAGGAGTTAGCATTACTTGAATCAGTTGCATTTCAGATGGGATCAGCTATTAAGCGTATTTTACTGACAAAGCAGGAGCAGGAAATGGCACTTGTGAAGGAGCGCAATCGTCTAGCTCGAGATTTACATGATTCTGTGAATCAGCTACTTTTTTCGGTTACATTAACGGCGAGAGCTGGTATTGAAATGACAAACGATAGTGATGTGAAGGAAACGTTTAAGGAGATTCAGCACTTAACACAGGATGCCTTAACAGAAATGCGTGCTCTCATTTGGCAGCTTCGTCCAAAAGGATTAGAAAATGGTTTGCTTGAAGCGATAAAAGTGTATGCTGAAATGCTTGGCTTGAAGCTTCATGTTACGGTCTCAGGTGTTCTGCAATTCCCATCACGTATAGAAGAAACATTGTTTCGGGTAGCTCAAGAAGCACTTAATAATGTTCGTCGTCATGCAGGTGTTCTGGAGGCTGCACTTTATATTACTGTTACTTCTACAGATATTTTACTTGTTATTCGTGATGAGGGACGAGGCTTCGTCATCGATAATAACACGAAGCTACTTTCAATAGGCTTGCAATCCATAAAGGATCGTGCAAAATCAGTTGGTGGCTCAGCTGACTGGGTTAGTGAAATTGGCAAAGGAACAGAGCTGTTAATCCGTTTGCCATATTAGGGGGGAAGAGTATGATACGTGTTTTAATCGCAGATGATCATCATGTAGTGCGTCGTGGATTATTATTTTTCTTAAAAACACAGAAAGATATTGAAGTTGTAGGAGAAGCGAAAAATGGATTAGAGGCCGTAGCTTTAGCAGAAAGTATACAGCCAGATATTATTCTCATGGACTTGGTAATGCCAGAGATGGATGGCATTCAGGCAACGAAGCGCATTAAAGCTAAGTTTCCAAAAATAGAAATTCTAATGCTGACAAGCTTTTCAGACCGTGATCAT
The DNA here is from genome assembly GCF_050279145.1 of Lysinibacillus sp. NPDC094177. NCBI lineage: Bacteria > Bacillati > Bacillota > Bacilli > Caryophanales > Bacillaceae > Lysinibacillus > Lysinibacillus sp. NPDC094177. The sequence continues at coordinate 48,303 of NZ_JBNNTW010000010.1, forward strand.
GTGGTGCCAGCTATGGAGGCAGGAGCTGCAGGCTATCAGTTGAAAGATATTGAACCTGATGAGCTGGTATTATCCATTCGTCGTATTATGCGAGGCGAAAATACATTACATCCGGAAGCAACAACGACTCTTGAAATGGACCGCCAAGAATCAAAAAATGCACCTCACGTTTTAAATCCACTAACACCTCGTGAACAGGATGTTCTTGCAGAGCTCACAAAAGGGAAAAGTAATCGAGAAATTGCGTCCTCTTTATTCGTTACAGAAAAAACAGTGAAAACTCATATTTCTAATATTTTCGCGAAGCTACAAGTGCAGGATCGTACTCAGGCGGCTCTTTATGCTGTGAAACATGGGCTAACAGAGGGTAGTGGTGTATAAAATATAAAAAATAAGTAAAACGGCGAGTTCCTACAAATTGTAGTAGCCCGTCGTTTTTTAATGAATGATATTTTTTTAACTTCTTTCAGCAAGTGTTTTGGTAGCGAAAACGGAGCGTCAGCTATAGAAGTCTCCGTTTAATAGCGCTGATTATAAGACCTAAGTTGTTTTTTATATAGACTTAAATAAAACTCAAAAAATACTTAAAATAGATAGGGAATAAGTAGGTAAAACGCAATTAGTATAGGACAAATAGAATTTATCGTAAAGGAGTACAAATATGAAATTAGAGCGTCTTTTAACGATGACAATGATTTTAATAAATCGTAAAAAGGTGACAGCCCAGGAGCTTGCCGATTTATTTAATGTGTCAGTTCGTACTATTTATCGAGATATTGAAACATTGAGCTGTGCTGGGGTCCCTGTTATTAGCCAGCAGGGGGTTAATGGTGGGATTAGTTTAATTGATGGCTATCGTGTTGATAAGCAGGTGTTGACAAAGGAGGAGCTTACGTCACTTTCTATTGCCATTAAAAGTGCGCTAACAACATACGAGGATTCACATGCTGAAGCAGTGCTTGAAAAATTAACAGGTGTTGCGGATGAAAAAGTAAAACAATCTATTGATCAACTTTTTATTGACCTTAGTCCATGGGGGCCAAATGTTATTTTTAAGAAACAGATTACGTTATTAAAAAATGCCATTGAACACGAGCAATGTATAAGCTTTACGTATTCTACTACACATGGTCGTATAACAAGACGATTATTAGAGCCGCACACTTTAGTACAAAAGGGGAAAGTTTGGTATGTTTATGGCTATTGCACATTGAGAGAGGACTTTCGCTTATTTAAAATTTCTAGAATGAAGGATATAAAAGAAGAGATGGAGGCATTCCAGCGTAAAGAAGTCAACTTGTCGGAACTCCCATGGGATAAAGAATGGCATCGCTCTCAAAATATTGTAAACCTTACGTTATCTTTCGAACCAGCAATAACGACCTTAGTAGAAGAATCATTTGGCGCTGAGCATGTAGATATAGAGAGTTCAACTATTAAAATTGCATTGCCTGAGGATGAATGGCTATATGGCTTTCTTCTTAGCTTTGGCCATCGCCTAAAAGTTTTGGAACCACTTCATATAAGAGAAATTGTATTAAAACGAGCCCGAGAAATTGTTGAGTTGTATAAATAATTTTAACTTCGACGCAATTGATGACATACAGATGTCAGGTTTCCTTTGTTATAGTCATAACAAATAGAAAGAAGGGTGGATTTAATCATGCAAAGTTATTGTCAAAGCTGTGGAATGCCATTAGTGGATGAAGCATTACTTGGTACAGAAAAAGTAGGACACAAAAGTCAGGATTATTGCACATATTGTTATGAATTAGGAGAGTTCAAGCAGCCAAATCTAACAGTTGAAGAAATGGTCGAAATCTGTGTACCACATTTAAAGGAAGATGGTATGGTGGAAGAAGAAGCACGTCGAATGTTGGCTTCTTTTTTACCAAGCTTAAAGAGATGGAGAAAACATGAAATAAAAGAACCAGTTGTGATGAATAAAGAGTCATTTCAAATCGTAGGAATTTCAGCACGAACAAGTAATGCGAATGAAATAACATCTCAAGCAAAAATCCCGCAATTATGGTCAAGCTTTTATCAGCAAGATGTTGTAGGACAAATAGCTAATGCAGTAAATCAAGTAACATATGGTCTGTATTCTGATTACGAAACGGATGTTAATGGAGAGTATTCAATTACACTTGGAGTGGAAGTATTAGCTGCCAACGAAATTCCAGAGGGGATGACTGCCAAAACAGTGCCAGCTGCCAAATATTTAGTTTTTACTTCTGACAAAGGTCCATTTGAAGAAGTTGTCGTAAAAGCTTGGCAGGATGTCTGGGCTTGGTTCGCAAGCTCGGATGTAGAACGAACATACACAGGTGACTTTGAAATGTACGATGAACGATGTGCCAACCCACAAGAAGCTCAGGTCGATATTTATATTGCCATTAAATAAATTTATTTTAAACAAATTAAGCTTCCTATCTATGGTGGATAGGAAGCTTGTTTACGTTAAAAATTTTACATTTGAAATAGTGTAAAGGCATACATTTCTATAATTATGTTTCTGTATAATGAAGAAAAGGAATATTATGGTGATAATTGCTGAGTAGCGAACCACGTTATGGTGATGAGTCGTTTATTGCTGCAAGAAGGGGATAAAGACAACTGAGGGAGGGATTAGTTGTTTGGCTAGGAGAAAAGCAGGAGACATTTTAAGTGTTATATCTTTATTACCCGCGATAGTAAGTGTTATCTTTTTCTATATACAAAGAGGGCCTGATTTTGATATTTATTTTGGTATCACTGTTTTTAGCATTTTATCAATAATTGGTATTATATTTGCTGTAATCGCTTTGATAATGTCTAAACTACGTATTTTTGGTTTGATCGGTCTAATCGCAAATGTATTAGTTTTGGTTTTTGCCTTTCTATTACTTTTAGCAATGGGGATTGGTGAACCATAAACCTTAAAGAATTTTAATAGCACTTTCAATGAATAAAGAGCTGTGATTGATTCGGTGACTTTCAAAGACATTTAAGTAAGGATCGACGGTAACTGTTACGTCTATAAAATGCTTGTTGCCATGAGCACGATCACTCCGTCAACATTGCGGATTAAAACGGATAATGTTTCGACTTCTTCAATGTCAAAGGTATCTGTGAGGCTTTGAACTGCTTCCAAAAAGATTTCTATAGTTTTGTTTCCTCCACACAAAACTTTCGCGCATGATAAAACGACCCCCTTCTCGTGTAAGGTGAAGGGAGTCGTTTTTTAGTATATATTTATTTTATTTCAGTAGAAGCTCTTGCCATTATAGGTTGTGGGCAAAATATTAATTTTATCGCCTGAATCATACAAGCGCGATTAGCTATTACCACGGCAAATACTATAAGGCAATTTATCTTCTTTCAGCGCTTGTCCAAACATCCGCTGAAATAGTAGAACTCATGCTTTGTGCAAGTACAAAGCCGAATCCGAACGCAATTATGCCAAGGCATAATTAATTTTAGTTATTTACTTCACCGTTGTCATTTGATAAATCACGTTCAGGTAATTTCAGAACTTCTAAGTATAAAATATGGTGAACATCTAATTCTTTTGCGATAAATTCATAACCTTGTTCTTCAATACTGTCTCCTTCGACCGCATCAAAGCGCTTTGTCATGAACCAACCACCGATTGTATCAATATCATCATCTTCTATGTCAGTACCTAGCATATCATTAACGTTTTCAACTAGCATCTTAGCATCTAAAATAAAATGATTTTCTGCAATTTCCTGAACCTCTGGAATTTCGTCCTCATCGAATTCATCTTGAATGTCGCCGACAATTTCCTCAATAATATCTTCAATCGTAACTAGACCAGATGTTCCGCCATATTCATCCATTAAAATGGCCATATGAATGCGTTCACGCTGTATTTTTAGTAACAAATCGTTAATTTGCGTTGTTTCCATTACGCGAATAATCGGCTGCATATAGTCAATAACTAGTTTATCACCATTTGCTGGGTCTTTAATGTAAGCAGTTAATAAGTGCTTCATATTGACTAAGCCAATAATATGGTCCTTGTCGCCATCGATAATTGGGTAACGGGTATATTGCTCAACGCCCATTAAATCGAAAACTTCTCTAATCGTTAGTTCTTTTTCAATACCGACGATTTCAGTACGTGGGACCATGATTTCTTTTGCAAGACGATCAGAGAACTCAAAAATACTGTTCACATATTCATATTCTGAAGTATTAATTTCTCCACCTTTTAAACTATCCGACAAAATCATACGTAACTCTTCTTCAGTATGGGCTACTTCTGATTCTGACATCATTTTTAAGCCGAAAAGGCCAGTTAAGCCACGTGCAGATCCGTTTAACAACTTAATGATTGGATACGTAATGTTGTGGAATAAAATTAATGGGCCAGATAAGTTTAATGTTACAAGTTCTGCTTTTTGGATGGCAAGTGTTTTTGGCGCCAATTCCCCCATAACTACATGCATAAACGTTACAATTGAGAATGCAAGTATAAATGAAAGGACAGTAGTAAAATTTTCACTCAAATTTAGAAATTCAAACACTGGATTCAAGATAATCTTAAATGTAGGTTCACCAAGCCAACCTAGACCTAAAGCAGTGATCGTAATACCTAATTGACATGCAGATAAGTATTCATCTAAATCTGAAATTACACGTTTTGCATTTTTCGCTTTTTTATTCCCTTCTGCAAGCAATTGATCAATACGTGTAGATCTTACTTTAACGATTGCAAATTCGGTTGCAACGAAAAATCCTGTCATTATTATTAGTAGGGCAAATGCCGCCAACCTTATGGTTATTTCCATTATGTCTCCGTCCAAATAATTCCTTTGTCCCCGCCCGAATGAGGGAGGTAAACAAAGTGTACACCTCCTATGATTTAAAAAAATTGTAGAATGATTTAATCATAAAATATTTACAGGCAAAACACAAATATTGACAACATTTTTTTTTACTTGATTTCCAAACCGTAAATTGAAGAAATTAAATAATTTCAAACACCAAAAGATTGAAAATAAAAATTTGTTATGCTAACTTTAAATGGAGCAAAGAAGATAGTTTGTTTAGAGAAAGAAGCATTTGCATCTCATATAAAACGACACGTCAAAAATCTCAAGAGAGCTTTACTTGCGGATTTTTTTAAATGAATTATTTTTAATAGCAACAAAAAGGAGCCACCTCATTCATATGAGGTGGCTCCTTTGTAATATTGAAAATAAAATGGTCAAAGAAATTTATGTAGATGTTGGAGAAAGTCGCTTCGCTTTCGCAAACAATTGTAGCAGAAGTTACGTTTTATCATTATAAATTAGAGTGATATGTCAAAAATATACCTTAAGTAAAGAAGTTGATTGGAGTGGAGACTGGGCGACTCCTTGGGGATTAGTGTCACAGATGAGACCCTGGAGCGAGCAACGCGAGTGAAGCGGCTCATCGGACGCCCCCAGGAAAGCGCCCAGTCGGAACGGAAATCAACCCCTTGTTTTGCTGAAGAGCGATAATATGACTCTTTAATTTCAGAATAATTTTTCATAAAAAAGGGGCCATTTTCATTTATATGAGATGGCTCCTTTTACTTTAATTATTTATTGCTGTTGAAAACGTAATTTCAAGCACGCTTTCTCCACATCGTGTAGCGTTTCTTTTAACGGTATCTCACCTGAGAAAAGTGAAATTGTAACAGGTGCTTTTTCTGTTATACCTTGCTGTGTAAAAATATAATTTTCGTCTTTATACGTTAAATACATATTTTTTACAGATCTTTTTCCGAAAGTACTAGCTGATGAATCGAAAAAGCCTTTTAATTGACTGCAGTATTCATTGTAGAAATCACTTTTAAAGCCAGAAAGAGCCTCAAATTTTTTACTATCAATAGATTCAGCCTCATTTACTAACTCGAAAATTTTAGCGGAAAATTCGGAAAAAACTTCTTTTACTTTTGCGCGAATTAATATTTTTGAATTATAACTGTTTAAGTCATCAGAAAGAGTGACGTTACTCATTGAAATAGCCTCCTGCATAAAAAACCTTTAATACTTAATATCCTAAATGTATAAGAAAAATAAGGGAATTTCAATATACTTAAACAATTTACGATAATAGCAGTGCAGAAATTAGTAAAAAATAGGTGTTTTTATGCAGTGTAAGAACAGAGAAATACTACTTTTAATATAGCATGTATCTTTTTTGTAGCGACAGCTTCGCCAAGGCGAAATTAATCAGTCGTAAACATGGTACAACATAAGCTCATGAATCATTTTTTTAACTTCCTCTTCGTTTGGAGGGATAGGTCCATTCCATTGTATAACACCATCTTTTAAGTACTCTGCTGTATAACGTTCGCGTTGATAAAAGAACGAAATAGACCAACCTGGGAGCTGAGAATTTTCAAATAAAGGCTTAAAGCTAAAATGCTGAATCATAACCAAACCCCATTTCTTAATATATGTAGTTAATATTATTCAAGGATAAAGGTAATTTTGCAACTATTCACTTTACGGGCGCATTGTGATTGACGGTTATATGCTTATACATAATCATAATGTGTGGTTGATTTCTGTCCTCTATCGCTAGTCCCCAAGGAGTCGCCCAGTCGGAACGAAGATCAACTTATATACATAGCATAAGTTTCAATAAATTACATTCCTATTTTTGATAGTTAGCAGATGGAAGCAGAGGGAAGCGGGTAGCCCGCAGCGGAAATCGGCATCTTCAAGTTAATGAAAATAGATAAAAATAGTTAATCTATACACTTAATAGGGGGTATTTCTTTCGTAGAAAATCATTGCTCTGCTATAATGAGTGCAGCAGGCGACAAAATACGCCAATAGTGAATACAATTGAAATGAGAGGATACTAATGGATAATTTTCTAGTGACATTAATATTTATGGCAGTCATTGGAGCTGCAATTGGTGGTGTAACGAATCACCTAGCCATTAAAATGCTTTTTCGACCACACAAAGCTATATATATTAAAAATTGGCGAGTGCCTTTTACACCAGGTCTTATTCCAAAACGCCGTGACGAATTAGCGAAGCAACTTGGACTAACAGTTGTGAATTATTTATTAACGCCTGAAACTTTTAGAAAGAAATTTTTCTCAAAGGATATTCAGGAAAAGGTTGAACAGTTTGTACAAACAAAGGTAGAAGAAACGATTTTTACAAATGATAAAACAATTCAAGATTGGCTATCATTAGCTGGATTTTCCAACATGCCAACAACAATTGAACAGAAGGTAGAAGCAATTGTTGAGGGACAATTTGCATCAGTTAAGAATACACTATCAACGAAATCAATTCGGACATTATTATCAGCAGATATTCAAACTACAATTGATGGAAAGATTTCGGTAGCGGTCGATCATATTTTAGAAAAGGGCGAGGATTATTTTTTATCACCTGAGGGTGAAATGACAATTAAGGCGATGATTGATGACTTTTTATCGTCAAAAGGATCGCTTGGTGGAATGATTAATATGTTTTTAGGTGATTCTTCGTCACTCGTGGCAAAAGTTCAGCGTGAGCTTGTGAAATTTTTACAGGCACCAGGAACATCAGCATTACTGACGAAAATTTTTACTCAGGAATGGGAGAAATTAAAAGATCGCCCAGCAATGGATTTCTTACAAGATATCCATTTTGAACCAATATTATCGAAATTACAAACTTATGTAAAAGAACAATTAGCAGTTGAAGAGCGCTTGAATCAACCCATTTCACATTATTGGCCAGAAGGTAATTCGTGGATGAAGGAAACAGTAATCCCAAAAGCTATTGAAAAAGCTTTTGTAAAAGCTGAAGACAGATTAGAAGATGTGTTGAAACGCTTAAATTTACAAGAAGTAGTACGTGAGCAGGTTGATTCTTTCCCTGTAGAGAAATTAGAGGAGCTTGTACTTGGTATTTCAAAACGTGAGTTTAAGATGATTACAGTACTTGGTGCAGTTCTTGGTGGATTGATTGGGATTGTGCAAGGGTTAATTGTTTACTTTATTTAAAAAGGAGAAATATGTTTATGATTAATATTTACAATGAAATTAATACGTTAGAGGCAACTTTCCGTAAAACACCTGAATTTGAAGCGTTAAAAGAAGCAGTGACAGTTGTTAAGGAAGATAAAGAGGCTTTAAATCTATTCCAAAGTTTCCGTAAGGTGCAAATGGACCTACAGAACAAGCAATTAACTGGCGAAGAAATACTGGAAGATGAACTTATATACGCACAAAAAACGGCACAACTTGCACAGCAAAATGCAAAAATTTCTGCAATGCTTGAGGCAGAAATGAATCTAAGTAAAATAATTGAAGAAGTAAACCGCATCTTAATAAAACCTATTCAAGTATTGTATGAAGAATTTTAACAGCTAAGAAGAGCATTCAAGCGGCGGAAAAGCATGATTTAGCGGCGAAGTTCAATATCCAAGCAGCAGAACAACAGGTTCTAGCGTCACAACCTGGAGTATCGAGCTGACCAAACAGCTTTCTTAGGCATAAAAATACTAATAGTTGCACATATAACAAGTAAGAAGAAAAACGTGTTTCCGCAAGCCGGAGCACGTTTTCAATTTATGGCTCAATACCTATTGGAGGTTATACTATGCATGTAATCATTGAATGGACCTATAAAGCGAAAAAGGGTGCGGAAACTGTTTTGCGTTCAGAAGAAATGCCGGCAGCTCAAGCATTACTACTTGCCGAGGACATGGAGCGCACTGGGAGAGTAAAATCACTGCATTGTATCGATCGACAGGATACAAATTGGTCTTTGAAGGAACTCAAGGCATATTTAAAGGAAATTGATACTGAGCCACACAATATTACAGTCTATTTTGATGGTGGCTTTGATCTTGCAACAAGACAATCAGGGCTAGGCTGTGCGATATATTATGAGCAAAATGGCAAGCCATATCGATTAAGACAAAATTCTTTTTCATCAGAGCTTAAATCCAACAATGAGGCAGAATACGCAGCGCTTTATTTAGGGCTAGTCGAGCTTGAGCTATTGAACGTTCACCATTTGCCCGTTTGTTTCACTGGCGATTCCCAAGTCGTTATCAATCAATTGAGTGGGGAATGGCCAGCACTTGAAAAGAATTTATCTAGCTGGGCAGATAAAATTGATGCGAAGCTAGAGGAGCTCAGTATCCAGCCAGAGTACAAGCTTATTTCACGTAAAGAAAACTCTGAAGCCGATCGTCTTGCAACCCAAGCATTAAACGGTATCGACATCACAGGATTAAGGGAAATTGTAAAGGATTAGGTATTAGACACCCCAAAAGAGAAATCACCAGTATTTATGAACTGCGCCCCAATTGTTAGACAGACCATCTAACAATTGGAGGTGCAGTTTTTTTGTCTAAATTTACTGCAGAAGATGGTAATGAAAGCTATAAAGATATTGAACAATCAATTGGTGAAATAATATCCAATCATTCCGTTCGCCATTGGTAATTATAATGGTATTTACTGGTGAATTAATTTTATCACAATTTTTCCTATTTTAATGAAACTTTTACCATTCTAAACCTACTACTACTATGAACCTAATAATAAGGAGAGATATTATGAACATGAAAAAATTTGCACCTGTAGCAATGACAGCATTATTATTTGGAAGTGTAGCAATACCAGTCGCTTCAGCAAATGAAAATCCGACAGAGACAGAACAGCAAGCACCACAAATTCAAATTGATCCTGTTCACATTTTCAACACTACTCAAGGAACAGTTGAAAAAGTCAATTCTAATGAAAGCCTTACATATTTCACAGTAAAAGATGGCGATCAAACTAATATTTTAGAGATAACAAAGGAAACACTTGTTTTCGATAATACAGGTAAAAAAGTGGAACTTAAAGAAGGGGATAAAGTAGTAGCTTATACATTTGCAAACAAGCCACAAAAATTAATTTATCCACCACAATTCAATCCTGATGTTGTCATTGTTGAAACTGAGGAAGCTGGATTTGCTGAAGTTGATTACTTCTTTGAAAACCTAACAAATACTTATGATATGTTAAAATTAATCATTGGTGAAAACACGGAGCTTTTAAATACAAAGGGAGAGAAAGTTGCAGCTAAAGATTTAACAGAGAAGAACTTAGTTGTTTTCTATACAGCTTCAACAAAAAGTATCCCAGCTCAAACAACACCTTCAAAAGTAATTGTTCTTGATGACGAGTCTGAAAATACAACAGAAAATACTGTACAAGCGGAAATAGCACAAATAATCGCGACAGATTATTATGAAGTAGATGGAACAAAAATGGTTCCATTGCGTTTGATTGCCGAAAAGCTTGGCTATAAAGTAGAGTCGACAGGTAAAGGTGCAATTGTATCAAAAGGTAATTTATCTTACACAATAACTCGTGGAGAAAAAATGTTTGGTTATAACAAAGCATTACGCCCACTTAATGCAGCGCCTGCCTTGTTAGAAGCGAATAAAACATATGTACCAGTTGAATTTGTAGAGGACTACTTAAAATAATTCAAGAAATCCCTGTAAAGGTAGGTTTGCCTTTATAGGGAATTTTTTAATTTTATATTTCCAATTATAGTCAATTAAGGAAACTTGAATGAACAAATAACGTCTTTATCAACGGAGATTACTTTACTTCAGGAATACAAACAGAAGAGAGGTATTAATTTGGAAAGAAAATCAAGAAGCTCTAAAAAAGCGAAACCTAAAAATAAAGTAATAAAAATAACCTTACTAGTAATTGTAATTTTACTATTAACCGTAACTAGTTATGGAGCTTATGCGTTTGTTAAATTTAAAAATGCCTATGATAGTTCAAAGGTCGATTTAAATAGGGAAGGAAATAAATCAGATTTAAGGGAAGAAGAAGTCTCATTTACAAAAGATCCAATCTCAATTTTATTATTAGGTGTTGAAAATTATTCTAGTCAGGCGGAGGATGGTCGAGCAGATACTCAAATGGTCATTACTTTGAACCCGGATACATCTGAAATTAACTTAATTACAGTACCTCGAGATGCAAGAGTTAAAATAGAAAATGCAGGGGAATATACAGGTATACATAAAATCAATTCCGCTTATAATTACGGATCAATTACAGGCTATGGGGCAATTAAGCTGCAATTAGAGACAGTTGAAAAATTCCTTAATATACCGATAGATAACTTTATTGCAGTAAACTTTGATGGCTTTAGAGATATTGTCGATGCTTTAGGTGGAGTAACAATCGATGTAAAAGAGGATTTCTGGGAAGATAATTTTTACAATAAAAAGAGGATAGAATTTCATAAAGGAGAGGCACATTTAAACGGGGAAGAGGCACTTGCATTTGTAAGAATGAGAAAAAGAGCTGTTAATGCTTCATACTCACGAGAAGAGAGACAAAGACAATTTCTGACTGCAACGATCAATCAAGCAAAATCGACGAATACAATATTTAAAATTGGTCAAATTGCAGATATTTTAGGGAAAAACGTAGAAACAGATTTAAACCCCAATGAAATCTACGCACTCCAAAAGCAATATTTGAATTCCAAGAACTTATCAACAAAAACGTTAGAAATAAAAGGGAAAGATCAGTATATCAATGATGTTTCTTATTTTATGCCCGATATGAAAAACTTGGAGAAAGTAAGCATGGAATTAAGAAAGATTCTTAAACTAAAAGAAGAAAATTTCAAAACAAACGCGGCTGAAAGATAAAAGATAAGAATCCATTTTGATAAATTTTTCAAAATGGATTTTTTTATTAATAAATTATGCCTCGGCATAATTGTAGCTGACGCTGTGCTTTCGCTACAGATAAACAATGCGTCCGGAATCGTTTTTGTACATCCCCTAAGAAATTTCTTTCAGCGGATGTTTGGACACCTGCTGAAAGAAATTAAACAGAATGTTCTGTTATAAATTGCGGCTTTGCTTAAAGTTATATAAATTTGTTAAACTATTGGTACTGTAATTATGAGAGAAAAGAGCGAAGAAAATGAAAATTATTCACATAGATCAAAAATATCCTGAGGATTGGATTCGCGTATTAAATCATATTGCGAATTTATTTTTTGAGGATTCCAAGCTAAAAGTAGAATCTGAAGGAACAGATATGAAAGTATCATTCGAATATAACGTTGGGGATGATTTCTCGATTTCTACAAAAGCTGTACTTGAAGTAGATGGTAAGCGTTATACGAATGATTATCGTATTCAATATGAATCTGAGGCTGAAGGACGTGAGCTAAATATTCGTATTAAGCGTGCTTTGTCTCACGTATTTTTAGATGTGCTAGAGCAACATACGGAAATGCATCAGCAATGGGGCATTTTAACAGGTGTGCGTCCAACTAAGCTTTACCATAAATTCCGGAAGGCTGGAAAGAGTGAGGAAGAAATTGCTGATATTCTTATTCGTGATTTCCGCCTGTCAGAGGAAAAGGTAGCGTTACTAAAAGAAATAGTAGCTCGTCAGTTAGTGACGATTCCTGATATAGATGCTATCGGTAAAGAAATTAGTATTTATATCGGCATTCCTTTTTGCCCGACTAAATGTGCTTATTGCACTTTCCCAGCGTATGCAATTGGCAGCAATCGCAAGCAAGGGCGTGTTGCTACATTTTTAGATGGGCTGCATATTGAATTACGTGAAATGGGGAAATGGCTGAAGGAAAATAATATGAAAATCACGTCCATTTATTGGGGTGGTGGTACACCGACATCTATTGAGGCAGATGAAATGGATGCATTGTATCAAACGATGTATGAATCTTTCCCGCATCCTGAAACAATCCGTGAAGTAACCGTCGAAGCGGGTAGACCTGATACGATTACACCTGAAAAACTAGAAGTGTTAAAAAAATGGGGCATTGACCGAATAAGTGTTAATCCACAATCGTATACAGATGAAACACTGAAAGCAATTGGTCGTCATCATACGGTACAAGAAACAATTGATAAGTTTTGGCTAGCGCGTGAATCAGGCATGAATAATATTAATATGGATTTAATCATTGGTTTACCGAATGAAGGGATTGAGGAGTTCCAGCATTCATTAGATGAATCTGCAAAAATGCAGCCAGAATCATTAACGGTACACACATTATCATTTAAGCGTGCATCGGAAATGACGCGTAATAAGGATAAGTACAAGGTAGCCGACCGTGATACGGTTGCACAAATGATGCATATGGCACAAGTATGGACGAAGGAAAATGATTATGTACCGTACTATTTATATCGTCAAAAAAATATTTTAGGCAATTTAGAAAATGTCGGCTACAGTAAAGCTGGCGAAGAAAGCATCTATAATATTGTCATAATGGAAGAAGTACAGACAATTTTAGGCATTGGCTGTGGAGCATCCTCTAAATTTGTTCATCCTGAAACAGGGAAAATTACGCAGTTCCATAATCCAAAGGATCCTGCTGCCTACATTATGACGTTTGAAGATGCAATCGGTAAAAAAATTGAGTTTTTAGATGAATTATATAAGGCATAAAAAAAGTGATGGCAATCTGACGTGGTGTTCAGATTGCCTCTTTTATTCCGATAAATCTCGATAATGTTCCGATAAAGTTGGAAAACATTCCGATAAATCCACAAAAAGTTCCGATAAAATTAAAAATCATTCCGATAAATCTCTAGTATGTTGTTAGTCTGAAATATAATGATTGAAAGCACCTAACTTAAATGATTGGGGGTATAAAATATGAAAGTCGTTATTAGTCCGGATTCCTATAAGGGGACTTTGTCGGCCATCGAGGTGGCTAATGCAATGCGTGCGGGAATCTTAGATGTTGATCAATCGATTGAAACAGTCATTTTACCAGTTGCAGACGGTGGAGAAGGTACACTAGAAGCACTTGTTGCCTCAACAGATGGTCAATATATTTCGCAACATGTGCTTGACCCATTGGGGAGAGAAATTGAAGCAAGATATGGTGTACTTGGTGATAATGAGACATGTGTTATTGAAATGGCTCAGGCATCCGGTATTATGCTGTTACAGGACAAGAAAAAAAATCCTGAGCTTGCATCGACGTATGGGACGGGGCAGCTAATCAAGGCTGCTCTTGATGAAGGATTTAAGAAATTTATTATCGGCATTGGTGGCAGTGCTACAAATGATGCTGGTATTGGCATGTTAAAGGCGCTTGGACTGCAATTGAAAAAAGAAGACGGCACGTTAATTGCTGATGGGGTGTCAGCACTATTAGATTTAGCTTCAATTGATGTTAGTCAGCTAGATCCTCGATTAGCTAAAGCAAAATTTATTATTGCATGTGATGTTGATAATCCATTGATTGGAGAGCGGGGAGCAACAGCTATTTTTGGGCCTCAAAAAGGTGTGAAAGAGCATCAAATTGCTTATTTTGATAGCTGCTTAAAGCAGTTTGCAGACATTGTTGAAAAGCAATTTAACATTCGACTGCATGACCTCAAAGGGGCAGGAGCTGCAGGGGGAATAGGAGGCGCATTAATAGCTTTTTTAAACGGCAATTTTCATGCGGGTATTGAGATTGTGATTAATGCAGTACAGTTACAAAAGAATTTAGAAGGTGCAGGGTTTGTTTTTACAGGTGAAGGAAAATCGGATCGTCAAACATTACATGGGAAAGCACCATTAGGGGTGGCGAAGGCCGCAACATTAGCGAATGTACACACTGTCTTATTATCAGGGGCAATAGATGAAAATGATAAACCTGAATTACTCAAATACTTTACTGTTGTTGAATCATTGGTAGATGAAAATATTAGTGTCCAACAGGCAATGCAAGAACCTTATTATTATATTCGCATGAAAACAAAGAGGATCTTTGAGTCTTGGGTACAAATGGGCAAGAATTAATGCTGGAACAATGACAGGTAACGATGAGAGCAGCTTATGGTTAGCTCTCTTAGTCACAGAGTGAATAAGTGACTGGAAATAGGCTCATCACTAGAAGATGGTGATGAGCCTATATTTTACTGGCCAACTCGAGAACGAAAATGCCTAAAAGCTATGCTAAATATTTTGAATATATGCTAAAATAATTATACTAACAGGAAGCTAGGAGCTGACACAATGTCAATTAACACAATTATTTTTGATTTAGATGATACGCTGTTATGGGATAAAAAGTCTGTCAAAACAGCATTTGAGAAAACGTGTGAATACGCAGCAACAATACATAATGTAAATCCAGGTGAGCTAGAGGAAGCTGTACGTAAAGAAGCACGTGCACTTTATGAAGGCTATGAAACATATGATTATACGGTGTTAATCGGCATTAACCCATTCGAAGGACTTTGGGGCACATTCGATGATCCAACAGATTCTTTCCAAAAAATGAAAAATATTGTACCAGGCTATCGTACAGAAGCATGGACAAAAGGCTTAGCAGCTCTTGGCATTGATGATGCACAGCTAGGGGCGGGGCTAGGGGAGCGCTTTGTGGCAGAGCGTAAAGTGGCTCCATTCTTATATGAGGATACTTTTGATGTATTAGATAAACTTAAAGGAAAGTATCAACTCGTTTTACTGACAAATGGAGCACCAAGTTTACAAAATTTAAAGCTGGAAATTACACCAGAAATCGCGCCATATTTTGATCATATTATTATCTCTGGGGACTTTGGTAAAGGGAAACCAGATGCCTCTATTTTCGAATATGTCATGGAGAAAGCAAGTATTACAGCAGACGATGCAGTAATGGTTGGAGACAACTTAAATACTGATATATTAGGCTCATCTCGTGTAGGTATGCGTAACGTTTGGATTAATCGTGAAAACAATGTACCAAATGGCGTTGTCACTCCAACATATGAGGTTGATTCTTTAACTGCATTATTAGAACTTGTGAATAAGCTATAAGTAAAAATGTACTGATTCATCAAAGGATCAGTACATTTTTTTTTACTTTTATCGAAGAAAAATGTCTAAACATTTTGTTGTTACAATTAAGTGAATTATCAGAAAAAATATTTTATACTATTATTGCAAATAAAAGTAAATACTTTCAATCTAGTGATTTCGATTTGGGGAAAATGTACAAGCCTTGTTATTGCAAGAAAAAATAGATAGGACTTCATGTTTAGAGGGGTGTATATGATGAAAGCAAATCGTTTAGTGTTTGAAAATTCAATTGATATTAATCCACGTTCAGGCATCATAAAGTTCAATGGGAATCGAATGATCTTAAAATCAGCTGAGGCACTTGGGTTCTTTAGGCGTGATATCATTCAAACGTTGAATATGGAGCGAGCAAAAGGCTTTTTATTACGCTATGGTTGGGCATGCGGTTATAGTGCTGGTGGTTCTATTGAGAAGATGTACAATTGGAAAGATTTGAAAGAGTTGATAAGAGCAGGCGCAGCGATCCATACATTAGAAGGCGTAGTTAGTGTAGAAATTGATGTTTTGGAAATAAGTGACGATAAATTTGAAATGGAAGGTAAGTGGTTCCATTCTTACGAGGCGGAGGAGCATGTCCGCCATTTTGGTTTTAGTGACGAAAGTGTATGTTGGACTCTGATCGGTTATGTAGCAGGTTTTCTAGCAAAAACCTATCCAAAGGAGATTGTCGTTTTTGAAGAAAAGTGTCGTGGTAAATGTGATGACTATTGTAAATTTGTCGTACGAACAAAGGAGCATGCTACAGCGAAGCAACTAGATATATTAAGATATTTTCAAGAAACCTCCTTAGCTGACGAATTAGACGCTACTTATAATGAGTTAAAAACGTTGAATAATTCTATCCTACATTCTGACACCATCCATAAGCAAATGACACTTGCTATGCTTGAAGGCTATACGTTGAATCAACTTTTACATCTTTTAAGTGATGCTTTACAATGTAGTGTAACAGTAGAACGTAGATATTTAATGAAGCCAATTGGTTATTATTTTATGCATAAGGATGATGAGCAACTTTATATAGAAGGAAGTCGTAAGAGAAAAGCGTTTCGACATGAATATGAGATTATGACCATGAAAAAACAATTGGGGACTTTAGTGATTCTTAGTCAAAATAATTTAACGCGCGAGCAGGAAATGATTATTGAACGCGCTGTTACGGTCTTCTCAATTTATTTATATACGCAGATGCAAATTGCTCAATCACAGTGGCAACGAAAGTCTGATTTTTTAGATGAAGTCATGAGTAGACAATCTTCCACAGAGGAGCTTATTAAAAAGGCACGTAGTATTTTCTATTTTGATCCGAGTAAAAACAATCGTGTAATTGTCATAACAACTGAGCATGAGGACCCGGAAGTATTGCACAGCTTTTTAATGACAGAGTATTTAAATGTGGAATGCTTTATTAAAAATCAAGAGGTCCTACTCATTCTAGAAGATTGTGAGAAAGATATCGAATATATGTCAGACTTTGTTAGCGTATTATCGAAACGCTTAAAAGAGCGATTCAAACAATCTATCTTCCATATTGGTGTAGGGAAAAACGCCGAGAAGTTAGAGGAAATTGGGAATAGTCACAACGAGGCAAGACTGATTTGTCAATTTTTACGATATGCAACACCTAGACAGACACAATCAGCTATTTACGAAAACTTTCAGCATATTATGCTATTTTTAAAGACGACAAACCCAAGTGAGCTTTTACAGTTTTACGAAGAGGTACTTGGTCATCTATTAAGCTATGATGAGCAAAATAATGCAACACTTGTTCATACGTTAGAGGTTTTCTTAAACAACAGTGGAAATGTTAATAAAACAGCGAAGGCTTTGAATCTATCAATTCCTGGTTTTCGTTATCGAATGGATAAAATCGAGTCTTTATTACAAGAAGATTTGCGGTCAGGAGATGTACGTTTCCGATGCCAGTTAGCTTTGAAAATCTATTATGTAATTAAAGCGTTAGAAAATGAAAAGTAAGTTAAAGTCAGCGAATTGCTGGCTTTTTTTATTTTTCACAGATATCTCTTTCAAATTTTAAAGAAAAGGAACAGAATACTATACTTTTTATAAATTATCTAAAAATTCAAAAAGTATTACATTTAAGTAGACATGTCAAACAAGAAAAAATAATTGTAGGAGGGAAGGGAATGGTTGTAAAGCAAGGTACGAAGCCATTGACAGGGCAGGAATATTTAGAAAGTTTAAAGGATAGTCGGGAAATTTGGTTACATGGTGAACGTGTAAAGGATGTCACGACCCACCCAGCTTTTCGAAATTCGGCACGATCGATTTCGCGTCTATATGATGCCATGCATGACCCAAAATACAAAGATATTTTAACTTGTGAAACGGATACGGGTAGTGGTGGTTATACCCATAGTTATTTCCGTGCAGCACGTAGCGCGGATGATTTAATTAAAGGACGCGATGCTATTGTTGCTTGGGCCCGCCTTACATATGGGCAGATGGGTCGGACACCAGACTACAAAGCTTCATTTCTTGCAACGCTTGGTGGAAACCCTGAATACTATTCACCTTACCAAGAAAATGCAAAGCGTTGGTACAAAGAAGCACAAGAACGCAATTGGTTCTTTAATCATGCAATTGTGAATCCACCTGTAGATCGACATAAAGATGTCCATGAAGTAGGGGATGTTTTTATTCAAGTGGAGCGTGAAACGGACGAAGGCTTGATTATTAGTGGTTCAAAGATGGTGGCTACAGGGTCAGCTATTACTAATTACAATTTTGTTGGTACGTATGGATTACCGATTAAAGATAAAAAATTTGCAGTTGTCTTTATTGCACCAATGGATGCACCTGGTGTGAAGCTTATTAGTCGTGCTTCGTATGAAATGACGTCTGCCATTATGGGGAGTCCATTTGATTATCCGTTAAGTAGCCGTTTCGATGAGAATGATGCGGTACTCGTATTCGAACAAGCACTTATCCCATGGGAGAATATTTTAATTTATGAAGATATGCAAAAGACAACTTCATTCTTTGTAGAAAGCGGTTTCATTAATCGTTTTACTTTCCAAGGAGTCACACGCTTAGCTGTGAAATTAGATTTTATTATTGGCGTATTGTTGAAAGCATTAAAAACAGCGGGCACCGATCAATTCCGTGGTGTACAGGTGCATGTCGGTGAAATTATAGCTTGGCGTCATATGTTTTGGTCATTAAGTGATGCGATGGCAATGAATCCTGAGAAAAAAGAAAATGGCACCGTTGTTCCGAATTTAAATGGTGGCTTAGCATATCGCGTCTTTTTACAGGAAGGTTGGCCAAAGATTAAAG
This sequence comes from Lysinibacillus sp. NPDC094177, assembly GCF_050279145.1. Classification (NCBI taxonomy): domain Bacteria; kingdom Bacillati; phylum Bacillota; class Bacilli; order Caryophanales; family Bacillaceae; genus Lysinibacillus; species Lysinibacillus sp. NPDC094177. The sequence goes on from NZ_JBNNTW010000010.1 coordinate 67,461, forward strand.
GCATTATTCAGCAGATTGTAGCTGGGAATTTAATCGTCCAACCATCTAGTGCAAGAGATTTTTTAAATGAGGAATTCCGTCCGACATTAAATAAGCTCTATCGTGGATCAAATGGTATTGAAGCCCTTGAAAAAATTAAAACAATTAAGCTTCTTTGGGATGCGATTGGTACTGAATTTGGTGGCCGCAGTGAATTATACGAACGTAATTATGCTGGAAACCATGAGGATATTCGATTACAAACTTTATTCGGTGCACAAGGTAGTGGCAAAACAGATGAGTTTATCGCGTTTGCTGAGCAATGTATGGCAGATTACGATTTAACGGGATGGACAGACCCTACTTGGGTTAATCCAGATGATGTGAATTATTTTACCAATAAATAATGAAACAATTAGGGGGAATTTTTGATGTCAAATTTTGATGTAGCACAATTGGCGCATGTTGAACTTTTTACACCGAAGCCAGAGGAATCATTAAAGTTCTTCACAGATTATATGGGTTTACAGATTACTGCACGTGAGGGGCAATCAGTTTATTTACGAGGCTATGAAGATTTTTATCATCACACATTAAAGCTTACGGAAGGAAAAGAAGCTGGTCTTGGCCATTCTGCATGGCGAGCAAGTTCACCAGAAGCGCTAGAACGTCGTGTCGCATCTTTAGAAAAAAGCGGTTACGGAAAAGGTTGGATTGATGGTGATTTAGGTCACGGTCGTGCCTACCAATTTGTCACACCGGATGGTCACAATCAAGAAATCTTGTGGGAAGTAGATTATTTCCAGCCAGCTGAAGATCAAAAAACATTATTAAAAAGCCGTCCGCAAAAGCGTCCATTAATGGGTGTTCCAGCACGTCGGTTAGATCATATCAACTTAATGTGTAGAGACGTGGCAAAAAACCGTGAGTTTATGTCCGACCATTTAGGCTTCAAGTTACGTGAACAAATTGTGTTGAACAATGATGAGGAAATCGGAGCATGGATGAGTGTTAGCCCACTAGTACATGAGGTAGCGTTAATGAACGACCAAACTGGCAATAGTGGCCGCTTCCATCATATTGCATTTTGGTACGGCTATCCACAACACCTAATGGATACAGCTGATATTTTTGTAGAAAACGGTATTCAAATAGAAGCTGGGCCAGGCAAGCATGGTGTGAGTCAAGCGTATTTCATGTACGTGATGGAGCCTGGTGGCAACCGAGTTGAATTATTTGGTGATTCAGGTTACCTCATTTTCGATCCTGATTGGAAGCCAATTACATGGCGTGAAAATGAGTTAGATGAAGCGATTATTTGGTATGGTTCTCCACTACCGAATGAGTATTTCTTATATGGTACACCAGATCGAGCAGTAAAGGTTCCGGTGAAATAAACAATAGTAGGTCTCATCACTAAAAGTTAAGTAAGTTGATTGGAGTAGAGGCTAGGCGACTCCTTGGGAATCAGCGTCACAGATGAGAACCTGAAGCGAAGCGGCTCATCGGACGCCCCCAGGAAAGCGCCCAGCCGGAACGGAAATCAACTTATTTACATGGAATACGTTTTAACAAATGTTAATGCTAACTTTTAGGATTTATAAAAAATACACACCGCTGTCTTAAATACTACTTCAAAGTATTTGAGGCAGCACTATATCATGAGGAGGTTATGTAATGGAGGATCGACTGTTTAGAAATGCAATGGGGAAATTTGCAACAGGGGTTACGGTAATTACAACAAATGTAAATGGCAGTATCCATGGCATGACTGCAAATGCGTTTATGTCTGTTTCACTTGATCCGAAGTTAGTTGTTATCTCTATTGGTGAAAAAGCTTCTATGCTACAGCATATACAGCAAAGCGGGACATTTACTGTCAATTTTTTATCAGCACAGCAGCAAGGGCTATCCATGCTATTTGCCGGACAAATCAAAGAAAAACGTCAAGTAACATTCGGTGATTTACAAGGTGCACCTACAATTGAAGGTGCTATTGCACAAGTAAGCTGTGAGGTAGCAAGCACTTATATAGAAGGAGATCATACGTTATTTATCGGACGAGTGAAAAACATTCATCTAGAAGATGGGGAGCCATTGCTATTCTTTAATGGACAGTACGGTGCATTATCAGCAGAAACGACGCTACAGGTTTAGGAGGTTATGTATGGATAGACAACTATATGCAGAGAAATTACAGGAAGCTGAGGCAACGAAGCAACCTATCGCCCCACTATCATCTACTGTCCCAGACATAACTGTAGATGATGCTTATGCTATTCAATTACTTCAAATTGCTACAAAGCAACAAAAGGGAAAGCAAATTGTCGGTAAAAAGATTGGCTTAACGAGTAAAGCGATGCAGCAGCAATTTAAAGTTTCAGAGCCAGACTACGGACATATTTTATCGGATATGGTAGAAGTCGACGGTGCAACGATTTCACTTAATCATTTTATTCAACCTAAGTTGGAATTCGAGATTGCGTTTGTTCTGAAGAAGGACTTATATGGGCCAAATATTACAGTGAACGATGTCATTGAGGCGACAGATTACATTGTTCCTGCTTTAGAAGTAATTGATAGTCGCATAGTGGATTGGAAAATTCGTTTTGAAGATACAGTCGCAGACAATGGCTCCTCCGCCCTAGTGATTATTGGTGGAATGCCTACAAAATTGCTAGATGTAGACTTACCGCATATCGGTATGAATGTTTACCGCAATGGTGAGTTGTTTGATAGTGCCGCCGCTGCCGCTGTCATGGGTGATCCATTACGTGCAGTTGCATGGTTAGCAAATAAACTGAGTAAATATCATATCGGTTTGCAGGCGGGTGAATTTGTGTTAGCAGGCGCAATAACAGCGGCAGTTACAATTGAGGATGGTGATACGTTTACGGCAGAGTTTGCCCATCTAGGTGCTGTGTCCGCTACGTTTAGGCTGAAGGAGGAGAAATGAAGATGGCAAAGTTGAAAGTTGCGATTTTAGGCTCCGGTAATATCGGTACAGATTTAATGTACAAAATTGAGCGTAGTGATTACTTAACTATGAGTGTCATGGTAGGAATTGACCCGGCTTCAGAAGGAATTCAACGTGCAAAGGCTCGTGGCTATCATACAATTACGAATGGCATTGATGGTTTAGTAGCATGTCCAGAGCATTTTGATATTGTGTTTGATGCCACAACTGCAAAGGCACATTCTATACACAGTGAAAGAGTGCTTGCTCTTGGCAAAAAGATCATTGATTTAACACCAGCAGCTATTGGCCCATTTGTTGTGCCATGTGCTAATTTGGAAAAATTCACGACGGCCGATAATGTCAATATGGTGACATGTGGTGGTCAAGCGACTATCCCAATTGTCTATGCTATTAACCAAGTAGCTGATGTTGAATATGCGGAAATTGTTGCAACGGTAGCAAGTAAAAGTGCAGGACCTGGAACACGGGCTAATATTGATGAATTTACACGGACAACAGCAAATGCAATTGAGGACGTAGGCGGAGCAAATAGGGGAAAGGCCATTATTATTTTAAATCCGGCTGATCCGCCGATTATGATGCGTAATACTGTACATGTTTTAGTGAATGAAGGTGATAAGGAACAAGAAATTATCAAAGCAATTGAAGATATAGTGCAAGCTGTACAGCAATATGTACCTGGCTATCGCATGACGAGTGCTCCGATTTTTAATGGTCAACAAGTATCAATCTTTTTAGAAGTGGAGGGAGCAGGCGACTTTTTCCCAATCTATTCAGGAAATCTCGATATTATGACGGCCGCAGCAGTACAAGTAGGCAATGAAATCGCTAAACAGCACCACGAAACAGTGAAGGCGAACTAAGTGGAGGCGAGTAAAATGGAAAAATTAACAGTTTTAGATGTGACATTGCGTGATGGTAGCCATTCAATGCGCCATGCTTTTACAGAGCAACAAGTGAGAGATGTAGCTCGTGGTTTAAAGAAAGCGAAGGTGAAATATTTTGAGGTATCACATGGAGATGGATTAGGGGGCTCTTCTTTACAGTATGGATTTTCAAAAGTAGATGAACTGAAGTTAATCGAAGCGGCGCGAGAAGAATGTGGTGATTCGGCTATTTCAGTATTAATTTTACCTGGTATTGGGGTAAAGGAAGATTTAAAAAATGCAGTGAAGGCAGGAGCTAAAATGGCCCGTGTTGCAACACATGTTACTGAGGCCGATGTTGCTGGACAACATATTTACTTAAGCCGAGAGCTAGGACTGAAAACAGTCGGATTTTTAATGATGGCGCATATGGCTCCAACGTCAGTAATAGTAGAACAAGCGAAGTTATTTGAGAGCTACGGTGCTGAAATTATTTATGTGACGGATTCGGCAGGTGCCATGCTACCTCATGAGGTCAAGGAACGTGTAGCTGCATTAAAGTCACATGTTTCTTGTGAAATTGGCTTCCATGCTCATAATAATTTATCGCTTGCCATGGCAAATACGATGGCTGCTATCAAAGCAGGAGCTACGTATGTAGATGGTAGTTTACGCTGTTTAGGTGCTGGTAGTGGTAACGCACAAACGGAAGTAATGGTTGCTGTTTTGGATCGTCTTGGCTATGAAACTGGTATTGATTTATATAGTGTAATCGATGTTGCTAATGAAGTAGTTGCACCAATTATGCCACGTCCGCAAGAAATAACAGGCTCTAGCCTAATGCTGGGCTACGCTGGTGTCTACTCTAGTTTCTTATTATTTACGCAGGAAGCAGCGAAAAAATACAACGTAGATGAACGTGAAATTTTACTGGAGCTCGGTAAGATGAAAGCGGTAGGCGGGCAAGAAGATTTAATCGCAGAAATTGCTCGTACTTTATCTTTATCCAGCAAAAAACTCCCACCTCTAAAGGTAGTGAGGTGAATGTTGATGTGGCTCCTTAAACCTGCTGAAATAGAGGAACTCAGTCTAAGAACGCCACGTCCTGTGTCAACGACTGAGTGACCAACATCGTGTTGGCCTAAAGCCTCCGGCGGATGTCACGGATTTTAAAAGGAATGAATTGTGCGGACACAATTCAAAATCCGGACGCAATTACGCCAAGGCGAAATTGATCCATTCATAAACAGACAGTTTAGTAGAAACGGAGGAACGAGCCATGATGAAAACTGATACGCTAGATCAAATTGCGTATGAGTTGTATAAAGCAGAGCGAGATGTGTCTGAGGTCACAAAGTTTGTTGATCAATATCCAGAGCTGACGGTGGAAACAGCCTATGACATTCAAGACAAACTAATTGAACTCAAGCGCATGCATGAGCAAACAACCATTTCAGGGTTAAAGCTTGGCTTAACGAGTAAAGCAAAACAACAAATGATGGGTGTACATGAGCCGTCTTACGGCGTGCTATTAGCAAATATGGAGTTAAATCCACAACTGCCGATTTCCTTAAAATCTTTAATTCATCCGAAAATTGAGCCAGAGATTGCCTTTAAATTTAAGGAGGATTTACAAGGTCCGATTGTAACCGCTGCGCAAGTTTTGAAAGCAACTGATTATATTACACCTGCAATGGAAATTATCGATAGTCGTTATTTAAATTTCAATTTTACCTTGCCGGATGTAATTGCTGATAACTCTTCTTCTTCGCGTTACATAGTGAGTTCACAAAAGTATGCGGTGAACGAAGTGGATCTTGTGAATATGGGCTGTATTTTCACGCACAATGATGAAATTTTTGCGACGAGTACAGCAGGTTCAGTCATGGGGCATCCAGCACGTGCCATTGCATGGATGGCAAATAAATTAATCGCTCGTGGACAACACATTCGAGCTGGAGATGTCGTGCTTAGTGGCGCGTTAACAGGCGCTGCAACAATGCATGCAGGAGATTACTTTACTGTAAGCTTTGACGGAATGGAGTCATTAACAGTTGAAGTAGAGCAATAAAGAAGGAGGAAGGTGAAATGCCATTTATTCAAGTAACATTTATTGAAGGACGTACACCAGAACAAAAGGAGCGGTTAATTGAAGAAGTAAGCAAAACTGTGTCAACTGTATTAGACGCACCACTTGAAACGGTTCGTGTGTGCTTAAATGAAATCCCGAGCACTCATTGGGGAATTGCAGGGAAGTCCATCCAACGTCGACAAAATGAATAATAAGGAGTGTCTACTATGGGGAATACACAAACGAAATTGAAAGAAGTTAAGCTATTTATTAATGGGGAATATGTTGAATCTTCTTCTCAAACATTGTTCGAGGTAAAAAATCCTGCGACCCAGGAGATTATTGCAAAAGTCCATGAAGCAAGTTTTGAAGACGTGGATCGAGCGTGTGAGGCAGCAAGGAGAGCTTTTGAAGAAGGGCCATGGCGTACAATGCCTTTATCTGAGCGTTTGGCGAAAATTCGTCGGATGGCAGAAATTATTCTAGAACGCAAAGAGGAGTTAGCGCGCCTAGAAGCATTAGACGTAGGTAAGCCTTATCAAGTAGCATTAGAACGTGAAATTCCTCGAGCCGCAGAAAATTTAAAGTTTTTTGCTGATTTTATGGAACAGCAGGGCGGCGAAGTATACCCGATGGATGATGCCTATTTAAATTATACGCGCTATGAGCCAGTAGGGGTTGCAGCGTTAATTACCCCTTGGAATTTACCATTTATGCTAACAACGTGGAAGCTTGGTCCATGCTTAGCATCAGGGAATACAGCGGTCATAAAACCTGCAGAAATTACACCTTTAACTGTATCGTTACTTGGTGAGATTGCACAACAAGCGGGTATTCCAGACGGTGTCGTTAACGTTGTTCATGGCTTTGGAGTACAATCAGCGGGGGAATTTATGACGACACATCCTGAAGTCGATTTAATTTCCTTCACAGGGGAAACAACGACAGGGAAAGCAATCATGAAAAACGGTGCCGATTCATTGAAAAAAGTTTCCTTTGAATTAGGTGGTAAGGCAGCGAACATTATTTTTGAAGATGCAAATTTAGAAAAGGCCATCCCGGTATCGATTCAAGCAGCATTTATGAATTCCGGTCAAGTTTGTCTAGCAGGGTCACGTATTTTAGTGCAACGTACGATTTTAGATGAATTCCTTACACGTTTTAAAGAAGCGGCTGCCGCATTAGTCGTTGGTGATCCTCAAGACTCAAAAACGAATATGGGACCTGTCGTAAGTGAAACACATTATAACAAGGTGACAAGCTATTTAAGTATAGCGGAATATGAAAATTCTACGCTTATTTACGGTGGTGAACGTCCTGAGTTACCAGCGAATTTAAGTACGGGTTATTATTTAAAACCGACAATCTATTTACAAGAAAATCCGCAAGCCCGCATTTGCCAAGAGGAGATTTTCGGTCCTATCGTTACAATTATTCCGTTTGATACGGAAGAAGAGGCACTTGCGATAGCAAATGGAACAGAGTACGGTTTAAATGCAGTTGTCTGGACCGAAAACTTACAGCGTGCACACCGTATTTCACATGATGTACGTGCAGGTACGATTTGGGTAAATTGCTGGTTTGTACGTGACTTACGTGCTCCGTTTGGAGGATTTAAAAAGAGTGGCGTAGGGCGTGAGGGCGGTCACCATAGCTTAGAATTCTTCACGGAAGCGAAAAATATTTGTATAGCGTTGAAGTGAGGGCTTGCATTGGTCTAAGTCGGAGATGGTATCTCAGAAATGTTTCTGGGATACTTTTTTATTTTTGGGGTGTAAAAAAAGCTGTCCAATAACTTATTGAACAGCTAGTAGTGTATATTGAATGCAAGATATAGCGATGTAAAAGCTATTGCAATACATAGTTGAACAAAGGCACTAGCTACTAGGTAACCTCGGGGCTCACCTGCTTTTTTGCGATAATAAATTTGCATAATAGAGTAGAGCTTAAATAAGCTATATATAATCGTTGCGTGTAAGGAGTGTATCAGTAAATAGATAGCCAATAAAATACCTGCAAACAAGACTAGCATAATAGCGTTGGCGATGGCATGTTCAACCGTTGCTGCAAAAAAACGTCGTTCAATATGAGGCATTCTTTTCTTTGCAAGCCATAGTATGAAGTGTGTAAGTAATACGAAGATATTTCCGATGATAAGCTTGGTTGAGCGTTTATCATCATAGTAATATGCCAGTGAATCAAATGTATTGTCGAGTTTTATGGCTTGCTCCGTTTGGACATTAAAGAGGGTATCGTTATTTAGTACCTTCCATTTTTCTTGAGTACCATCAGAATAGACAATCAACACATCTTGAGGTGTAAAGTAACCATTATCTTCCCACTGTTGAGCTGTTACTGAAATTGAAGGTGCATGTTCCATTTGTTCTTGTAGCTGACTTAAAAGTTGCTTATTTGTATAGCACTGCTGGGGTATATAAAGGCATGATGCTTTTGTTATAAACGTTTCTTTGTTTTCATTAGTGTTTACATAGACTTCAGCAATTGTTTTGTTTGTATCTGTTGTCAGTGGAGAGTTAGTCGGTCCTTGGATAAAGGACAAAATTAAAATAGCAAGAACTGTGATAAATAGTAAAGACACTGCCGGCATTTTCCAAGATTTTTTAATTGGTTTTTTTTCTATTGTAGTAGGTGTAGTAATATTGTGCAGTATTTTTTCCTGCTGCTGCTTAGTTAATTTGAGATCGCGTAAATGTTGCCAGGATTCCTCATTGTTCTTCATCAAATTCACCTCCAAGCTGCTTTTTCAATGCAACAAGTGCACGTTTTAATGTGTTTTTTACTTTTCCTTCATTCCAGCCTAGTACATCACAAGTTTCTTGAATGGATAAACCCTCTATTTTACGTAAAATAATGACATCTCGATAGGTGAGCTTCAAGTTGCTAATTGCAAGATAAAGCAGCTTTGCATCTTCTTGCTGAATTAGCCATTGGTGTGGTGAAGTTGGCTCAAGCTCTTCATGATCGTTTAAAAACGGTACAAATTGAATAAGTCTTTTCCGGCGGTAATGATCGTAGGCTAGATTACGTGCAGTACTCCTAAGCCAAGCGAGTTCTGCACCTTCTTTAATTGTCTGCTGATATTTGAAATAGCGAGCAAATGTCTCCTGTGTGAAATCCTCCGCCAATTTCTCATCATTGAGTAAGTAATATAAGTATTTAAAAATGGTTTGATTATGTAAGTAAAATAGCTCTTCAATTGTCAAAATGTGCACCTCCTTTCTCTTAAAGACGAATGACTTTCTGAAAAGTATCATTTTACCAAAACAATGCTTCTATTAAAAATTAGGTATGACATTTTTGAAACGTAAACTATGTATATAGGTTGATTTCCGTTCCGATGAAAATCTCCAAAAATAAAAAAGCAGAGAGTATTTATACTCCCTGCTTATAAATCAAATATTATAGGTTAATCGCTTTTACTTCATCAATATTTTCAAGCTGTGCAACGAATGTTAGATCTTCTTCTGTTACAACATTGTCGATTGTTAGCATCATGACAGCTGTACCACCAACTTGTGCACGACCAACTTGCATTGTTGCGATGTTCACATCTTTTTCTGCTAGCTTTGTTGCTACGCGGCCGATTGCACCTGGTTTGTCAGTATTTTTAATGTAAAGAAGGTGACCTTGTGGAATAACGTCAACAACATAGTCTTCTACTTTGACAATACGTGCACCTAAACCATTTAATAATGTACCAGCAACTGTATGTGTTTCGTTTACTGTTTTAATTTCAATCGTAATTAAGCTAGTGAAACCTTTAGCAGTTGTTGTTTTATGCTCATTGATTTTCATTCCGATACGTTCAGATAAGTAGCGAGCATTTACGTCATTAACATGATTACCGTGGTTTTTAGATAATAAGCCTTTTAACGCGTTTGACGTTAATGGACGAACATCATAATTTGCTACTTCACCAGCATAAGATAAGTTGATTTCTTTTACAGGCTCAGTTGTAAGTTGAGATAAGAATGAACCAAGTTTTTCAGCTAATTCAAAGAAAGGCTCTACTTGTGCAAGCAACTCTTTTGGAATAGATGGCATGTTCACTGGGTTAGTTACAGTACCTGTTTTATAGAATTTAATGATGTCGTTTGAAACGTCTACAGCTACAGACTCTTGTGCTTCAATTGTAGATGCACCTAAATGAGGTGTTGCGATTACTTGTGGTAATGTAAGTAGCTTGTGATCTGTTGCTGGCTCAGATACGAATACGTCTAGAGCAGCACCCGCTACTTTACCTTCTACGATTGCATCGTATAAATCATCCTCATTGATAATACCACCACGTGCACAGTTAATGATACGCACGCCATCTTTCATCATAGCGAATTTTTCTTTGTTAATAAGGTTGCGTGTCTCAGGAAGAAGTGGTGTGTGTACTGTAATGAAATCTGCAGCTGCACAAATTTCTTCAACTGTTGATTTTGTTACCCCTAATTCTTTAGCGCGTTCATCTGTTAGGAATGGATCGTATGCCATAACGTTCATGCGTTGACCTTTTGCACGATAAGCAACTTCAACACCGATACGACCGAAGCCTACAACACCTAGAGTTTTATTTTTAAGCTCAACTCCAACATAAGATTTACGATCCCATTTACCATTTTTAAGCGTATTGAATGCTTGTGGGATGTGACGAGCAAGTGAAGTCATCATTGCAATAGTGTGCTCAGCAGCAGAGTTAGTGTTACCGTCTGGTGCATTCACAACGATGATACCATGTTCAGTTGCAGCAGTTAGATCAATGTTGTCCACACCTACTCCAGCACGTCCGATAAGTTTTAAGTTTTTAGCCGCTTCAATTACTTCGCGTGTTACCGTTGTTTGAGAACGTACTAGTAAAACATCTACATCCGCAATTTTTGCTATTAATTCTTCTGGTGCAAGACCAGTATCAACAATGATATTCAAGTCTAAATCTTGTTCTTGTCGTAGTGGGAAAATACCATCTTCACTTAGTGGGTCAGCGATAAATACGTTAATTGTTTTTGTTGCAGTAGTCATTTGTAATTAGCTCCTTTTAATAAAAATTTTTTAGTGTTCTTTATATACGAAACAGTCTGAATTTTGTAAAAATAAATATCTTACAGCATGCAAACAATCTCCTTTCTAGAATAAAAAACAATAAAAAAGCCTTCCGCGCCTTACAAACACAAAGATTGTGTTGTAAGGGGCGAAAGGCTGAATAAACATTGGTTCGCGGTACCACCCTTAATCACTGCTTGGAAAATTTCTAGCAGTCTTAGCTATATGCGTAACGTGCATGTGACGGATAAGCTTACTTTGAAGATGTTCGGCTTATCTATTCAGGAGTGGAACTATTATCGTAGAAATCACTGATTTACACCAACCATCAGCTCTCTTTGGATTTTCTTGCGACTAGCGTGTCTCCGTCGTTATATTTTCGTGTGATTAAATTTGTTAACATCATAATCCTTATTGTTCACCTTTGTCAATGATATTTCTAAAAAAGATTAAAAAACTTGACTTTGATAGTTAGAAATATAACTAAATACGAATATTTATCTAAATTCAATAAACGATTATTCGTCTTTTTAGAGAGGACAATGAAAGCGCTACCGATATATGTTAAGTCTGATTACATGGGCGTTTAACAAATATTGAGGTTGAAAATTATACGGAAATAAATAGGGTTTAAATGGATTATACGTATAGGAACTTTCTTTGTTTAGTGGAGGAAAGCGAACATTTTTTTCTTGTCACATTTTCGTCAAAATTAAAATGTGTAGAAGGTAAACCATCAATTAGAGAAGAATGTAAGTAAAGTAGGATTGATTTTTAGGGGGTGTAGAATGGTGTATGATGTAGCAATTGTCGGTGCAGGACTGGCAGGGTTAGTAGCTGCCTGTGAGTTAGCTGATGCAAAGAAAAAAATTCTTTTAGTAGATCAAGAACCTGAAAATTCAATGGGGGGACAGGCATTTTGGTCCTTTGGTGGTATATTTTTAGTGAATTCACCCGAGCAAAGAAGGCTTGGGATTAAGGATAGTAAAGAGCTTGCATGGCAAGATTGGCAAGGAACGGCTGGCTTCGATCGCTTAGAGGATGAAGATTCGTGGGCGTATAAATGGGCCAAGGCTTATGTAGATTTTGCATCTGGTGAAAAATATAATTGGTTAAAGTCTAAGGGTATTAAGTTTTTTCCTGTCGTCGGATGGGCAGAACGTGGGGGATCATTAGCAGGCGGACACGGAAATTCGGTACCTAGATTTCATGTTGTTTGGGGGACTGGACCAGGCATTGTAAAGCCTTTTGCTGAAAAAGTGAAAAAGGCCATAAAGGATGGTTTTATAGATTATAAACCAAGACATCGTGTAGATGAGTTTATGCAACAAGATGAAAGAATTACAGGGATTAGTGGAACAATCTTGGCTAAAAGCTATGCAAATCGCGGTGAAAAAAGCTCTAGGCTGGGCATTGGCGAATTTTCTTATGAAGCTGGAGCAGTTATTGTAGCCAGCGGTGGAATAGGTGCAAATTTTGATTTAGTCAGAAAAAATTGGCCGGAGCGGCTTGGAACACCACCAAAAAATATGGTCTGTGGTGTACCTGCTTATGTAGATGGAAGAATGTTAGAAATTACTGAGCATGCTGGGGGACGTATTGTTAATAGAGATCGTATGTGGCATTATACTGAAGGCTTGAAAAATTGGGATCCTATTTGGCCAAATCACGGTATTCGAATTTTACCTGGCCCATCATCATTATGGTTTGATGCAGAAGGTAATCGATTTGGGGCACCTAATTTTCCGGGTTTTGATACGTTAAGCACTTTAGAAGCAATACAAAAAACAGGCTATGATTACTCGTGGTTTATTTTAACTGAAAAAATTATTGAAAAAGAATTTGCATTATCGGGCTCTGAACAAAATCCTGATTTAACAAATAGAAGCATTAGTGATGTTCTGAAACGAGTATTGCCAGGACCACCAGCTCCAATTCAGGCATTTAAAAATCATGGAGAGGATTTTGTTGTTGCTAATGATTTAAAGGAGCTAGTTGATGGAATGAACAAATTGGCTGGCAATGACCTTCTTAATTTTATCAAAATAAAAGAGCAAATTTTAGCAAGGGATCGTGAAATGGACAATAAATTTACGAAGGATTTACAGGTTAACGCTATTCATGGTGCCAGAAACTATGTTGGCGATAAATTAGTGCGCGTTGCGAAGCCCCATAAAATATTAGATCCAAAAAATTGGCCACTCATTGCTGTACGCTTAAATATTTTAACGCGTAAAACATTAGGAGGCTTACAGACAAATTTGAATGGTGCTGTGCTAGGAATGGACGGTCAGCCTATACCGGGTTTATTTGCAGCTGGGGAAGTTAGTGGTTTTGGTGGTGGCGGTGTGCATGGTTACCGTGCTTTAGAAGGGACATTTGTTGGTGGTTGTTTATTTAGTGGCAGACAAGTAGGGCGTTACTTGGCGAAAGAAAATTTAGAAAGCTCTGGTGAGAGAAGAAGCCGCTCTAATACAAGGGGGAATTACTCGGATGAAAGGAGTAACCCTCACATACATGGAAGTGAAAAGCTGTAAAAGTGATACGAATTTTAGAAATATCGACAATATACGGGCTCATTACAGAAATTTGGGGATGCGTATATTGAAAAGTATGCCCTGTAAATAAGTTGATTGGAGTGGAGGCTGGGCGACTCCTTGGGGATTAGCGAATAGAGGAACGAAGGCTAAAACCATCACATCCTGTGATAACGCCTTCGTGACCAACATCGGTGCTGCTGACGCTGCGTTAGCACTACGCTTTCGCGCAAAAAACATCTGTTGGCCCGAGACCCTGGAGCGAGCAACGCGAGTGAAGCGGCTCATCGGACGCCCCCAGGAAAGCGCCCAGTTGGAACGGAAATCAACCCACGTTATGGTGATAAGAAAATATACTAAATTAGGAATTTTAGAATATGAAAGAGCATCACCACAAATGGATGATGCTCTTTTTTCTTATAAAGAAGGATTTTGAAATTCAGCGATTTTAGCGATTTGTTCCTCAATCTGCTCTTTTGTCCAACCATTCTCTTCAACAAAGAAGTTGCGTTCTGCGCGGCGGCATTCGTCTGAACAGCTACGCATATAGAAGGACTCATGCTTCTCCTCGCAAAGCATTAATTTATGGCATTCTGGATTTGCGCAGTTTGTATAACGTTCTGTCGGTTCGCCAGTGAAGAAATCCTTGCCGACAATCACATGCTCAACCTGATTAATCGGTACGCTACGACGTCTATCAAAGACAAACATTTGCCCATCCCATAGTTGACCTTTTACCTCAGAGTCTTTAGCATACGTGGCAATTCCGCCATGTAACTGACCAACGCTTTCTCCATAGCCTTCACGTTTTAACCAGCCAGAGAATTTTTCACAGCGAATACCACCTGTGCAGTAAGTTAAGATTTTCTTGCCATCAAAATCTTCTTTATGAGCTTCCATCCAATCAGGAAGGTCACGGAAGTTTTCAATATCTGGACGTAGGGCACCACGGAAATGTCCGAGGTCATATTCATAATCATTACGTGCATCAATAATTACCGTATTATCCTCCTGCATACGTTCCATAAATTCCTTTGGTGATAAATAATCTCCTGTTATTTCTAAAGGATTAATATCATCGTCCAAACCAAGGTGTACAATCTCTCTACGAGGGCGCACATGCATTTTTTTAAAGGCATGCCCTTCAACTTCATCAATTTTCCACATTATATCGCTAAAACGAGGGTCTACCTTCATATGATTCATGTATGCATCAGTTTGCTCGACTGTACCTGAAACCGTTCCATTAATCCCCTCATATCCAACTAAAATACGACCAAGAAGTCCGATTTCTTTACAAACTGCTAAATGTTCCTCTGCGAATGCCACAGGGTCTTCAATAGCTATATATTTATAATAAAGTAATACACGATAGTCTTTCTGTGTCACAATTATTAACCACCTTTAAATCAATATTCGTCCTTTAATATAGCATATCAAGTGCAATTTTGCGTAGGATAGAAGGAGTTTTCTAAAAAAACACGAATAGTACATAGTGAATGACTATTCATATTTGGGGGTGTATTGGGATGGAATTTTCAACGATTACATTAGAAAAATTAGAACGCCGTGCAACATTAACTTTAAATCGACCACATGCCATGAATGCCATGGACGGTGTGATGATGCGTGAACTAGCAGAATGCTTTGAAGCACTACAGCAAGAACAAGAAATACAAATTCTCGTTATTCGTGGGGAAGGAAAAGTCTTTTCGGCAGGTGGCGATATTAAAGCGATGCTAGATCCAGATAAGCCACTTGATATTAATGAGGCCATGGTTTATTTAACACGTATTGTCAAAGCATATTATCAGCTACCGATGATCGTCATTGCAGCGGTTCATGGAGCATCAGCTGGATTAGGCTTCAGTCTAGCGCTAGGGGCAGACATAGTTGTGGCATGTGAAAATAGTAAGCTCGCTATGAATTTCATAGGCATAGGGCTCATCCCTGATGGTGGCGGTCATTTCTTTATGAAGGAACGTGTGGGGATTGTCAAAGCTAAACAAATGATTTGGGAAGGTAAAGTATTAACTGCATCGGAAGCACATGATGAAGGGTTAATTGACTACGTTGCACCAGATGGGACCGTTTTTGCGATTACGGACCAACTAGTTGGAAAAATGCTTGCTTCTCCAATTGCATCGATGATTACAACAAAAAAAATTCTACATGCTCAAAATTTACCGCAATTAGAGAGTATTTTATCAATGGAAGCAGCGGGGCAAGCAGCGATGCGTAAAACGGCCGATCATTTAGAGGGAATCCATGCATTTATAGAGAAAAGAGCACCTGCCTTTGTAGGAAAATAAGCGATGGAATGAATAAAAGGCGCGTAGAAAAGTTTACTACGTGCCTTTTATTAGCCATTTTTAGACATGGAATAAGATTAATTTACCTGAAGAGTTAATGAGGCGATGAGTTTTGTCGGCAACACCCTTTTCCAGGATTTGCTGTTGACCGTTAATTTTTGCAGTTTCATCGTTTTCGAAAGTCCAAGTTTCATCAAATAACGTTTCCCCAGTTTTTTCAAAAGCTGTAAAGCGATAATTCTCCATAAAACCCCACCCTTTACTTAAATATATATCTATTATACATAGAAGATTTATAAACTTCACGGTAAAACTAGCGAATATTTTGATAAATTACGAAAGTTGTGGAAAATTTAAGGCAATACTATTGATGAATATTCCTTGTATACATTTCTCATCTAGCGTGAAGTATGATAAAATAGAACAAATATTCGGTTTCGGCGTGGTTCACGAATGTCTCAGCATAAAACTGAGACTACAGCGGTTAGTAAATGATTGAAGTAGAATTAAGATGTACTGAATTATTTACTGCAGGCGAGTGATATATGAATGACGTCAAGGTATAGATTATTATTACTTGAGGTGATTGGATGTCAGCAATTCGTTTTTTTCATATGGCGGATTTACATTTAGATAGTCCTTTTAAGGGCTTATTTGGTTTACCTGAGCAAAACTTCAAAAAGATTCGAACAAGTACTTTTGAAGCTTTTGATAAAATTATTCAAAAAGCTATTCAGGAGAAACCTGATTTTTTATTGATTGTCGGTGATATTTATGATGGTGAAAATCGTAGCTTACAGGCACAAAGACGATTTCAAGAGGCTATGGAAAAACTTTTTCAACATAATATCCCTGTCATTTTAAGCTATGGTAATCACGATCACTTAAATGGTGCTTGGACACGCTTTTCTTTACCGAGCAACGTTTATGAATTACCAGCTGAAACAAGTGTTGTGCAATTAAAAATACGTGGTCAGCAAGTTAATATATATGGCTTCAGCTATAGTGACCGTCATATAACGAAATCAATGATTGATAGTTATCCTGTTGCACAGGACCAGCATGCTATTCATATTGGTATGCTCCATGGGAGTGAGGCTAGCGATACCTCACATGCTGTTTATGCCCCGTTCACAAAAGATCAACTTCTTGAAAAAAACTATCATTACTGGGCTTTAGGGCATATTCATAAACGACAACTTTTACATCAAAATCCACCGATTGTTTATCCAGGCAATATTCAAAGTCGACATCGGAAAGAGCAGGGGATCAAAGGCTTCTATGACGTAACCTTGACACAAACGTCTACTGATTTGGAATTTGTGCCGACATCTGCTGTTGTTTATAACGCGGTAGAGGTAGATTGTACAAGTGTGTTTCATGCAAATGAACTACTAAAAAAATGTGAAGAAGCATTGATGCTTAATCGTCAAGAGTATGGGGCATCTGTTGTTGAGCTCCATTTAAAAAATATAGATGAACAATCACAATCTTTATTTGAACATGCTACAGTTGATGCATGGCTAGAAACTATTAGAGAAGCTGAAGATGGGATGGAACCGATGTGTTGGGTTCAAAAGCTCGTGTTACATCAATCGTCAGTATTGTATGAGCATACTGCTGCAACTGAATCGGTGATGAATTTAATGGAGCAATGGGATATTTCTGAATGGAAGGATATTTTAAAGGAATTATACCAACATGCTGGTGGTGCAAGACTAATTGAGCCTCTAACAGAACAAGACGTTAAAAATTTAATGCACAACGCGCAAGAATTATTAGCAGAAGAAATTCAAAGGGTGTGAATACATGCTAAAGATACAAAAAATCCAAATTTATGGCTTTGGCAAGCATGAAAACATCACTATTACTTTACTTGAAGGTGTTACCATTTTTTATGGTGTGAATGAAGCGGGTAAAACGACCATTCAACAGTTTATTTTACAAATGCTTTTCGGATTTCCCACGAGGCAGCAAACACAACGTAAATATGAGCCGAAAGTATCGACTAAATTCGGTGGTCAGCTTACGATTTGGCACCCGACGTATGGGCAATGCACGATAGAACGTATTAAAGGAAAGGCGGCTGGAGATGTCACTGTTTATTTAGAAGACGGAACAATTGGGCATGAGGAGCTGTTGGCAAAACTATTATACGGTTATTCAAAAGCCTCCTTTGAGTCCATTTTCTCCTTTTCATTACATGAGCTTCAGGGCATTGAAAAAATGTCAGAGGAAGAGCTAACACATTTGTTGCTTGCCTCTGGGACAACAGGGATCCAACAACTATCGTCTCTAGAAAAGAAATTGGACAAAGATGCTAGTGAGCTTTTTAAAAAAGCAGGTAAAGTGCCACTTATTAATCAAAAAATAGAGCATTTAAAAAAGCTAGAACGCACAATTAAACAAGAGCAAGGTAATATTCAGACCTTTGAGGATAAATTATTACAATTGCAACAACTCGATCAAAGGCTAGAGGGGTTATATAGTCAGCAAAAAACACAGCAGCAAAATTGGCAGCAGCTCACAATTCTTAAGCAGGCTATGCCTCTTATAAAACAGCAAAAAGCTTTTGAACAGACGCGAAAAAGCTATGGACATGTGCAGTTTCCACCAGAAGGAATCCGACGTTATGAGCAATTAAAGGATCGGCTTATGCATGAAACACTACAAATGCAGCAGCTGAAAGAGCAGTATCAAGCATTGCAAAATAAGCTACAATTAACAATGGACGAGCAAGTTATTACTGAAATGTCTCGACTTTTAAATAAAGAAGCAACATGGAATCAGTTAGTTGTAAAGGAACAGAACTTAATGGATGAGCTGTATTTAATCGAGCAAGAAATAGAAGCACAGTTTCGGTTATTAGGTGTTCAGGAAAAAACAGCGCAGGATATTCTGCTTGAGGAAACAGTATCATTACAGCAAGAGGAACAATTTCAACGACAGTTAAGCTTATTAGAAGAAGCAGAGGAAGAGCTGAAATTCCATTTGCGCTCGTTGGAGCAAATACATGCAGAATTAGATACAATTGCTCAACTGAAACAACAGCTTCTACAAGAGTCATTATCTACGGAAGAAGAACATATTTTAGCACAGTGGCCTCAGCGTAAGCGAAAGCTAGAACAATTACGTTATGGAAGGTCACAACGCTCGAAACAACAACAACCAAATGTTTTTATATTTATTGTGTTAGCCATAAGTGTACTTTCGTTTATCTATGGTGTTATGGAAAAAAATATGGCTGTAATCGTTGTAGGAGCAGTTATGTCAATAATCATTATTTTATATTTAAAATTTGCTAGACAAGCACATGAAGCGCCGAGTAAACAACAGAGCCAGCAAATACGTGAGTTAGAGCAGGAGGAGAATATTGCACAAGCCATCCTGCTAAAAAAACAAAAACTTGAAGATCGCTTTTTACATGTAAATGAGCAACAGCAAGAAAAAGAGCGTCAATATGTGAAACTTGAACATAAAATTCAGCGGGCTGAGCAGGTGAGTCAAGAGGCTACTCAGTCGCTTCAACATTTCTTAGGGCGCTATCGGCTAGAGGAGAATATACCGAAAACATTATTACCAGAGCTGTTTATGCGCAT
Organism: Lysinibacillus sp. NPDC094177; assembly: GCF_050279145.1. Lineage (NCBI taxonomy): Bacteria > Bacillati > Bacillota > Bacilli > Caryophanales > Bacillaceae > Lysinibacillus > Lysinibacillus sp. NPDC094177. The sequence continues at coordinate 86,854 of NZ_JBNNTW010000010.1, forward strand.
TCGTGGTGCTCAAGAGTTAGCAGCCAAAAAGAAGAGTACATTTACTCTTTTACAGACGATACAAGCTGAGAAAACCGAGCTGCTAGAACAAATACAACGAGTCTTAAAGGCAGAGTATAGTGAGCAAGAAATCTTTATGCATTTACGTACTACATTCCTTACCTTACAGCAGGAGCAACAGATATCTCAACAAGCGAAAGAGCAAATGACTAATCTCCAGACAAAAATTCAAGGTGTACAATCGCATATAGACAGCTATGAGTCTGAAGTTACTCAGTTATTTACCGCTGCGAATGTTCAATCAGAGAAGGGATATTATGAAACTCATGAACAATTTGAGCAACAACAAAAAATAAAAACAGAACTTCAAGCCATTCAGAGTCAGCTAGCCTCGTTGAATGTAGACAGCAAACAGTTATTGATAGACGAGGACCAGCTTAATGAAAAACTGTTTGCGTTAGAGGAAGAGCGAGGTACGATGCAATTAGCAATAGATCATTGCTTAGAGCAACGCGCGACACTACAAATCCAAAAGGAGAATCTTCTAAATGACGAGAAATATGGTCAGTTGCTTCAACAGTTTGAAGAAGAGAAATCAGTGTTGCAACAGCTGATAGGACAATGGGCTACAAAAAAGGCATTGGCTACTGCGATACATGAAACATTGTTCCGCCTAAGAGAAGAAAAACTACCATATGTTTTGACAGAGGTTAATGCAATATTTAATTTGTTAACAGGTGGACGTTACGAAAAGCTTTTAATAAATGATGAAGGTTATTTTGTTACACAGGATGTTACTGGATTACGCTATCAAATGGCAGAATTATCACAGGCAACGAAGGAGCAAGCTTATATTTCGTTGCGCATGGCACTAGCAAAAACACTTACGACTTCTGCTCCATTTCCATTTATTATGGATGATCCTTTTGTCCATTTTGATCGAAACCGTACAGACAAAATGGTACAATTAATGAAAGAAGTAGGATATGAACGTCAAATTTTATATTTTACTTGCCATGACGGGATGCTTGAACATTGGCAGAAAGACCAAATTGTCGATGTAGGTGCACTAGCAAATGAAAGGGGAGTGGCGTCAACATGAAGGGTATTACGACGCTCCAGGTTGGAGAATCAGTTGATCAATTTTTATTAATTAAACAAGCGACAAAAGGGGTTACCACAGTTGGAAAGCCATTTATGTCACTGTTATTACAAGATAAAAGTGGAGATATTGAGGCGAAGCTATGGGATACAAATGAAGAGCATGAAAAAATGTACCACGCTGAGGCAATTGTGCGTGTAGGTGGAGAAATTCATGACTACCGCGGCAAAAATCAATTGCGTATAAAAGCAATCCGTGTAGCAAAACCAGAGGAGGGAATTGCTATTAATGATTTAGTTCCCTCCTCAGCAACTCCAAAAGAAGAATTATATGATGAATTGACGCAATTTTTCTTTGATATTAAAAATCCGAATATATCTCGAATTACACGTGCAGCTATTAAAAAACATCAGGATGCTATTTTAGTATATCCAGCTGCAACGAAAAACCATCATGATTATGCGTCTGGTCTACTGGATCATATGGTGTCAATGTTGAGACTAGGAAAAGCCATTGCTGATTTATACCCTACATTAAATCGAGATCTGTTATATGCAGGTATTATTTTACATGATATTGGTAAGGTTGTTGAGCTATCAGGGCCAGTTGCAACAATGTATACAGTTGAAGGGAATTTACTTGGTCATATTACAATTATGGTCAATGAAATTGCCAAAGTTGCTAGTGAATTAGAGATCGAGGGCGAGGAAGTAATGCTATTGCAACACATGGTGCTATCTCACCACGGTAAAGAAGAATGGGGCAGCCCGAAAAAACCGATGATTCAAGAAGCGGAAATCTTGCATTATATCGATAATATTGATGCAAAGATGAACATGCTAACACGAGCATTAGGAAAAACAGCTCCAGGTGAATTTACTGAGCGACTATTTCCGCTTGATAATCGATCGTTTTATAAACCGACTATTGAGTAAAAGTAGATTTAAGGCTCATCATCAAAGGCTGGGGGATAACATTTATTAGAGGGTATGGCCAATAGAGCGAGCCCGCAAAAGAACGAAGGCTACTTCATGTGATAACGCCTTCATGACCAGAATCTTATGAAAAAGTATCCCTTAATTCAAAAATGAAATAGCATTTAAAAAGAAAGAGGATTCATTTTGATTAAACTTTATTCAAAATGAATCCTCTTCATTTTCCTTACATACGTGTTTTCAAGATACTTTTGATCATTTTTATTTCAAAGCGACAGTATATAAAAAGGGTTACGCCTGTATGAGCGTAACCCTTTTTCATATAGTAAAATAACAACTATTTAGATTATTTTTTTTCAGTATCTTTTGTTTCTTTTTTAGCTTTTTCTTCAGCTTTTTTAGCTGCTTCTTCAGCTGCTTTAGCTTGTTCCTCGCTTGTTGTTGTAAGGGCCTTGATAGCAGGTTCTAATTCTTTATCGGATGTTTTAATATCCGCATCTTTTGCCATTTTTGCAATGATATCTTTAAGAACTTGTTGATCTTGACCTGTTTGTACTAATTTTTGTAACATTTGTGAACGGATGTTTGCTTCTTCGTCTTTGAATGAGCCAACACCTTTTACATCACGCTTGTCCGTAACTTCAATTACGTGGTAACCAAAGCTAGTTTTAACTGGTTCACTTAATGTTTTTAAAGGAAGGGCATAAGCAGCATCGTTAAACTCATCTACCATTGCACCAACAGAGAACCACCCAAGCTCTCCACCTTTTTGAGCAGAGCCAGTATCAGTTGAGTATTCTTTTGCTACATCGGCAAAAGAAGCGCCGCCTTTAATTTTGGCAATAACTTCTTTAGCTGTTTTCTCATCAGCTACTAAAATATGACGAGCATTTAACTCTGTTTTCATTTGCTCATAATGTTTTTTTACATCTTTTTCAGAAAAGGCTTTATCTTTTAAAGCCTTTTCTGAAAGAAGCTGAACACGTAAAGCATCTTTATAGCCATCTTCAGTCAAGCCATTTGCAGCAAGTGTTTCTGCAAAGTTATCACCGAATTGTGAAGCAGTTGCGTCATATGCCTCTTTGATTTCTTTATCTGATACTTTATATTTGTCAGCTAATACTTTTTCAGTCAACATTTGTTGAAGAATATGAGAACCTGCTAAAGTTTTAGATGTTTTGTTAAAGTCAGCAACTGTAATGTCGCCCACTTTTGAAGTTGCAATCGTTTTGTTGTCCCCTCCGCTACAAGCACCAAGCGCTAATACCGAAGCAGCTAATGTTAATGATAAAACTGTTTTTTTCATAGTGGATTTTCTCTCCTTACATGGTTTCGTCCATTTTTTACTATAACATAAACGTTTTGAAAACAAAATGGTTCCCCCTTGAGTATAGCCTATATTTCAAATTTTCAAGCGCATAGGATATAGAAAAGAAAGGGGGTGAAGTTATGAGCAGCGGAGGATACGGTGGCGGTGGCTACGGCTCAGGCTTTGCTTTATTAGTTGTGTTATTTATCTTATTAATTATTGTTGGTGCAGCTTTCCTATACTAATTAATAAAAATAACGAAAAGCTAAGGGGTTAACGTCCTTAGCTTTTCTTAACAATGTTAGGCATTCGCGCCGCACGTTTGAGGTCACGTCCACAAAATATGATCGGTCAGAAAGAGTTGTCACATGGGGTGTCCAACTTACCTCCGTGCGTGCGGACGGGCGCGGATGCACTTTTCTTTTTTACTTTTCTCAGCAAATATTTTTTGTACCGAAAGCGTAGCGACAGGTACAGAAGTCTCCTACCTCTATAGGTGGTTAGATGAACACGGATTTAAGTTACTTTTCAACGGTTATCCAAATATCTGCTGAAATAGAGGAACTCAGTCTAAGAACGCTACGTCCTGTGGCAATTTATCTGTGCGAAAGCGAAGCGACAGCAACATGGTTTTATCTGTGCGAAAGCGAAGCGACAGCAACAACACACGACTGAGTGACCCACATCATGCTGCTGACGCTTAGATCAAATATGCAGAGGCATATTTGATCTATACAGCATATAAAACTTCAATATAAAATGAGACAAGTAAAATTGTAATAAGTATATTTATAGTTCGGAATACTTTTGGTTGTTTTTCTTCGGGAATTTCACGTCGCATGCACAGCGCATAAGTCATGCGGTTTATTTGAAATAAATAGAATACCGAGAATAGAACTACAATCATTAACAGCAAGTCTATTCCTCCCCTCTTTCAGTATTAATAGCATAACAAAAAACGTCAATAAAACACAAGTACAAGCAATTTAATGAATAGTGGGCGGCACTAAAATTTCATAGCCTTTAGGTGTCTCCTCAATCTGGGAGTCTTTAGGTGAATTCAGTAAATATTTTACATATAGAACATCAATTACACATAGACTACAATGGTATGCTAAAAGTAATGCGCCGTAATGGGTATATGCAGGGAATAGCAGTGTACCTAATAATATGCTTGTATTTAGAACAATAAATGGTGTGAGTAAAGCTAAAATATAACGATTTTTTGATAAAGGTTCACGGATACGCATATGTAGAACAGGAATAACATAAAATTGGGTACGCACACGCAATTTTAAATGTTGACGTAAATCATACAATGCTAGAAAGTGTAAGCATTTATGGATCGGATAGATTGTAAATACAGCAATAACAAATAGCCAAAACAATTGATCTGTATAGTGCTCGTCGTTAAATAAATTTAATGTCACATAGGAAAAAGAAAAGACAGTTAAAAAAACAATTATAGACATGATCATAATACGCGTTGTTCCGTAATGATGTTCAAGATTTAATATTTTCCAACAATGCATGATTATCAACTCCGTAATATGAATGGTCCTATTTAATGTAATTTGATTTATGTTAGAATGCAAGAAAAAGGAGGTATCTCAGAAAAATATTTCTGAAATGCCTCCTTTAGCATTATTTTATCAACCTTTACTCTAGGTTACGAGCGACTGAAAAAGCCTGATAGTTTCACTTTCATCCTTTTACAGTTGAACGTTCTTCTATCGTATCAAAGGAATCACGGAAGTGTTGGAAGGAGCGCTCAAAAATGTCGATGAAGTCCTCTCCATATATATTGCGAATAACAGCCATAACATCTAAAAATTCTGGGAAGCGACCATATAGGTCTTTTAAAGCTAATGAGCCTTCTAGCACAGAATGATACGTATTATGATAATTACTATTCATCTCAACAATAAGCTCAGTACCTGCTTCTGTTAACTCAACGTACGTATTACGCTTGTCGTCATCCCGCTTTGAAAACTTAAGGAATCCACGCTCTTCTAATTTTTTTGAAAAATTAAATGCTGTGGAAACGTGCATCACCCCAAATTTTGCCACATCAGAAATAGAAGCCCCTTTTAAATGATACGAAATCCATAAAATATGATGTTCGTTAATATTTAAATCGTAGGGTTTAATCCATTGCTGCCAATCTTTTTCAACTGCTTTCCATAAAGCTTTTGATAATTGTGCAATTCTTTGACTATAAAGCATCGCTTCTTTTTGAGTGTATAATTCCTCTGACAAAGCCATCACCTACTGCTTTCTTTAACATTTTAAAAATATTATAGCAATAAAGGAAAAGAGTTTAAAGTTAGAAAAATTAAAAAATTGAAAAGTGGTTAAAAAATAACATTATAGTGTTTGGATTTAATAAAAATATAGGCTTTTTTATTAGTGTGCAAGGACTTTAGTCGCTAATTTTTTCTTGCGGTTTTTTCTTTTTTTCTGTAAATTGTGCAACGTTTTTCTCGATTTCGCTGATTGAATTCTGTAATGCTTCTATTTCTTGTTGTAAGTTATTTTTTGACGGCTCGATTTCTTCAGTGAATGTAGCAATGGTTTGTTTTAAATCATTTATTATTAGTGGTATATTATTTTTTACTTCATTAGTGAGTGAATTAACGGATTGTTTAACTGTGTTTGCTTGCTGTTTTACATCTAACAGTTTGTCCCTTGTGCTTTCAGCATTTGCACGCAAATTAGCACGTAATTGTTGTCCTGATTGAGGAGTGGAAAAAAGTACAGCGATTGTACCGCCGACGATTCCAGCGGACAGTCCAATTAAAAATGGTTTTGCTTTCATATGAATACCTCATTTCTGTAATTGTCGTGTGTTACCTACTATTAAACCATGAAATGCACATATACAAAAAGAAAAAAGAAACTAAACGAGTGATTTTGTATCACAGTTTAGCTTCCTTTGTTAGATGAACGTGCATTTTTCTTATGCACCTTTTATTAAATTGAAAGAGCTGTGTTGAATTTAGAACGTTTCACTAATTTTGCAACTATAGGATAAATAATTGCAAAAGCAATGACATTAAATGCTACAGCAGGTAATACAACGCCTACAAACAGAACTGCGAATGTTGCACCAACATTTGCATTGAATACAAAAAGTGCTACTGCTAAAAAGACAGTTCCAGATAAAATTGTTCCTAAACCAACTAAGACAGCTGATACTGCGAAGTTGCTTGCCAATTTTTTCAGCACAATTAAGACAGCTAAAAAGATAAAGCCTGTAACTGCTTTATCGATAATATTTGGAACAAGCCCAGCTGGAAACGTTGTAAACAATCCTGAAAGAACACCTGTTGCTAAAGAAAGTAAGAACGTTTCTTTAACAGTAGGGAACAATAAAATGCCAATAAACATCATTGTTAGCATGAAATCAGGCTTCATGCCGTTTACCATACCTGGTGTGACCACATAAAGGGTAGCACCAACACCAACTAAAAGTGCCATTAATACTAAATTCTTTGTATTCATTTCTAATCTCTCCTCGACTATGCTAATCTTTTTTTGTCTCCTAACGTGTCCTCATGACCGTTAGCGAAACTTATTTGTGATTGTACGCTATAAATCTTTAAATTGCAATACAAAATTCTGACAATTTAGCTTTCTACAGCGAGTGTTTTCTGTAGCGAAAGCAAAGCTACAGCTACAATTATGCCGAGGCATAATGGATGTGATACTCCTGCTAATTTTTTGAAAAGCCTGGTTTTTAGCTTTATTGATAGCTTGTTTTGAAATCCCTAGTTTTTTTGAAATTTCTTCTTCCGTTACATCGTTGGTTTGACAACGTTTTAAGGCTAGTTTACTGGCTGCAACGTGTATAAAATCCTGAATAAAGATTTCTCTAAAAAACGTTTATTAGCTATAAATGTAAAATCAATTTTTGTCATAAACAGAACAAAAATTGATAAAATTCAAAAATATTCATCGTCAAACGTTTTGGGTGATAAAATCGTGGGCACTGAAAAACAAAAGAAATTCATTTTTATAAATCTATCTTATATTGGGTTTAGAAAATTAAAAAAGTCGATTTGCACCACTTTTTTGTGGAAGATCAACTTTTTCAGTATGGTTTGAATATAATCCCAATATTTTCGAATCCCTTATAATTTTCAAAAAAGCTCCGTATAGTCATTATAGGAAACTTCAGTAGTAACAGTATTTTTCCGACTTTTATCAATTTTTGTTCAATTATCAACAAAAATTGATTTTGAAATTAGTATCGTGAATGATAAGTTATGAATATACCGGTGAAAAAATTAAAAAGGGGGTATTTAAAATTGAATAAGAAAATGTATTTATTTTCTTTAAAGGAACACTGCCCTCTGGAATTGAGTTTACTTTTGGGGTCCCTCTATATACTAATGAATTTAGTGAAGACGATACTTTTGAATGGGTCATAATTGATTCCGAACTACAAATAAAAGAAAATATAATATTAGACTAATACCTGCAGTGATACCTTTCAGAATTGACCCAGGTGGAGCTACATATATTACTAGAGCATATTGGATAAATAGAGATGGCTTAAAATCAATCTCTATTTACCCAAATAAATCTGCCAAGAGTTGGACAAAAGAAAAAGCATTCGCAGAATTAAAGAAAAACTTTTCTCACTATTACGACTGGAAAAATGAAGCATCCCTAAAAAAGCAATTTAATTGTCACGCTAGACCTATTCCGCCATACAGTTAAAATCCCTTGGAATATAGAACCTAGTAAAAAAATCTACTAATGTTATCTCATGTAATTAAACAACAAAAAGGATCCCCCGATTCATATTAAAAGAAGAAGGACTAGAACAAGCTTTAGGACATTTGATTGCATCAACACGACTACAGTGTGATTTTTAATGAGCTTTGTTATAGAAAGACTCTAGCAATAAAGAACCTACCTATTTGTTGGTATACTTAATTTTTTGCGGTATACCGAAATATTAATTTCGGTGAAATCTAGCATTAATTATGTGAAGATTGAATTGTCAGAAATACTTTAATACCGGTTAAAAAGTAGATTCTAGACATATTGAATAGGCATAAAAATTTTTCCGTTACTTGTAAAAGTGGCTATACCATATTTTCTATTTTGGCCTTTAATAAGATTTGTTCATTATAAATATCAACATAAGAATCTTTTGAGTTCTTAGGTAAAAAGCTCATATTACCATGTATGTAAACAGAATAGATTGATTCGAAATCAAAAAGAAGGAAATAATAATGAAAAAACTTACTAAAATGGCCCCATTCCTTGCTAGTGCAATGTACAAAGCAATGGATAAAGTATCAGAAGGTCTAGCTTCCGATGTAAAAGGTGCATTACTAGATTTTCTAGGTATAACAGCAGTAATGGCGGCTTGTTTTGAATAGGAAAAAGAACGGCAAAATAGCCGTTCTTTTTTAGTTTTGACGCCAAATGATGACCAACTTAAAATGATTATGTAAATTAAAATTAAACTTTCAAAAAAGGGATGATTGTAATGATTGGATATATAATGTTTTTCTTATTATTGTTTTTCTCAATTATGAAATTTTATAAAAGTAGAGCTCTTTTTAAGCTGCTTTCAAAAAAAGAATGGTTACAGTACATTGTAGGATTTTTATTCGCTTGGATTGTTGCTGCTATAATAATTATTGGTGGTTCAAAACTAACGAATAGTATTCAAATAGGTTGGTTAGATAATATTTTGACGATTATAATTATTTTAATAGGATTAGTATCTGCTGGATTTATTATGAATAAAACTTCACCAGGAAAATTAAAAAAATTTTACACGTGATGTTGAAATTAAAGACAGTTGGGTTAGCAATTAATCAGTTATCGTTAGCATATTTATCTCCGCATCTTTACCCTAGAGATGAACGAGCTAAAACAATCGTATCAAAGTCTATGTTTGTAAATTATTTTGTGATTATAATTGTAATTGGAATATTGATGTTTATTTTTAATACAGATGGGATTTTAAAATTAAATGTATATGAAGTATTGAATTTGCTAGTTACAATTTATATTTCTTCTATTTCATTAATAATGGTTTATTTTTCAAAGAAAATTTAAAACTTAAATTGCAATTACAAGTTGAACACTTTTTTTCAAAAAATCGCAATAAAATATTAAAAACAGCTAATATATTAGCTGTTTTTTTGTTTAAGTATAAAAAATCCTAATTTAGCTATTAAATATGAAATAAATATAAACATTAACGTAATTGATATTACGTATCCATCCAACGCTAAATCATATCCAGCTGGAACTAACATTTCTGGATTGATAATAAATAAATTGAAATTAATAATGGGATAATAATAAGTCCATATGCGATAATATCTTTATTATTCATTACTCCTCATTAAAACATTGTTATAAGAACATGATTAGATTATATCGTGAAATCCTTAAAGCTAGTGGCTATCTTGAACTAGAATATCCATTATTGAAGGTTAGCTTTAATGCTTTCCGCAACTTCAGTTAATTGCTCGGGTGAATATTTTTGTGTTTGCCAAATTAAGCCCAAGCCTTCTTTTTCATCGTAACGCGGAATAAAATGTAAGTGGTAGTGGAAAACAGTTTGTCCAGCTGCAGCACCATTATTATTAATTGTATTAAGTCCAATTGGGTTAAAAGCAGATTTTATAGCATTCGCAATTTTTGGTGCTACTGCATATAAATTACGAGCTACATCCTCAGGCATTTCGAATAGATCCTTACAGTGATGCTTTGGAATTAATAGGGTGTGCCCCTTTGCTACAGGTGAAATGTCAGTAAATGCATAGACATGTTCGTCTTCATAAATTTTTGTACTTGGAATAGATCCATCAATGATTTTGCAAAATAGGCAATCGTTCATTCGAAATTCCTCCTTATTTTATATGTAAGTACATTCTATCATACTCATAACTGTATCATTTGCTAATTTTTGATAAAATATAAACAAGAAGAGGAGTGAGGGCATGACGGTATTAGAAGTACAACATGTGACAGGTGGTTATACAAGAAAGCCTGTAATTAAAGATTTATCATTTACGATTGAAAAAGGAGAGCTGGTTGGTTTAATCGGCTTGAACGGTGCTGGTAAAAGTACAACGATTAAGCATATCATCGGAACGATGCTTCCAAAAGAAGGAGACATTCGTTTAAATGGTGTGACATTAAAAGAAAATACAGACAAGTATCGTACAGCTTTTTCCTATATTCCTGAAACACCTGTATTATACGATGAGCTAACATTACGTGAACATTTAGAATTAACCGCGATGGCTTATGGCTTAGATGAAGCAACGCTTGCGGCTCGTTCACAATTATTATTAAAAGAATTTCGAATGGAAAAAAGACTTAATTGGTTCCCTTCACATTTCTCAAAGGGGATGCGTCAAAAGGTTATGATTATGTGTGCCTTTTTAGTCAATCCAAGTCTTTACATTATTGATGAGCCTTTTGTGGGACTCGATCCACTTGGAATTCAATCATTGCTTGATCAGATGGATGAAAAGAAAAAAGAAGGCGCTTCTATATTAATGTCAACGCACATATTGTCGACCGCTGAAAAACATTGTGACCGCATAATTTTATTGCATGAAGGACGTGTGCGAGCACAAGGAACAATGGATGATTTACGTAAGGCATTTGCGATGCCACATGCGACATTGGATGATTTATATATTGCAATGACAAAGGAGCACGACCATGAAGAACTTGCGTGATGTATGGTCCTCTCGCTTCATGCACTATATAGGTGAAGTACAAAAATATATGCGATTTATTTTTACAGGGCATTTAGCGATTGTACTAGTATTTCTTATCGGAGCAGGGGGCTATCAATATAGTGAATGGCTAAAAGTTGTACAGCCTGATTTTCCAGCAGAGGTATTAATCGCAGTGTTTGTAGGGATTTTACTTGCATTTAGTCGTCCAACTTCACTTTTGAGAGAGCCAGACCAAGTGTACTTATTACCTTTAGAATCAAAAATGTCACAGTATTTTAAAAAGGCGTTAGCGTGGACGTTTTGGTCACAAGTTTGGATCGTGGCAATTGTTTATATCGTTAGTATTCCTTTACTAAAGGCTGTTACTGAATTAACAACATTTGAAATTTGGTCAGTGTTTTTACTTATTATTATATTAAAGTATTTGAGTGTTCAGGGTGAATTTAGCTTTCGTTATAGTGAACGTGGTCAAATGATATGGGTGGACAGGCTAATTCGAGCTATTATCTTTAGTGTTGCTGTGTACATGGGGCTTCAGATGCAGCTTATTTTAGCAATTGTTGCAGCTGCAATTGGGTGTGTGTATATTGTAATATTTAGAAAGAAATGTGCAGGAGAGCCTGTCCCTTACGAGCATTTTGTGAAGCTGGAACAAAATCGCATGATGAGCTTCTATCGTTTCGCTAATTATTTCACAGACGTTCCGCATTTACGTGGTAGCATCCGTCGTCGTGGTTGGCTCGATTGGCTTTACAAATTTGTACCATACAAAAAGGACAAAGCTCAAAAGTACTTGGTGTTCCGTACATTTGTCCGAACAGATGATCATTTTTATTTATGGCTCCGCTTAACAGTGATTTCAGCTGTTATTTCAGCCTTTGTAGATATCCCAGTCGTTACATGGATTGTTGCAGGTGCATTAAGCTTTGCGACAACCATTCAATTAAAGCAGGCTTTATTATCAAGTGGTGAATTCCGCATGGACATGCTGTATCCTTTACCTGATGAAGCACGCAAGGTAGCAGTCAATCAAATTGTGCGTCTTGCGATGATCACTCAAGCTGTTATAGTTGGTCTAAGCGGTGTCACACAGCCAATGTTCTATGTAACCTTTATTATCATTTTGGTTGTAAGTGAATTGACTGCAAAGGTCTCGAAATCTTGATAATGAAATCAAAAGCTCATTTCTCCAATAAAAGAATTGGAGAAATGAGCTTTATTTTTATAAAAGAAACTATAGATTTTTAATTGGGATAACAAAAAAGCATAGTTTTCGTCTAGGCTAAAGCGTTACAACCTCGAGGTCACCTCACGATTAGCCTTACAAAGTGCCATTATTCGTAACAAAATTAACGATTTAACGGTATCCAATTCATCTGCAATACTAGAAAAAAGAACTAGGAAAGTAGAACGGGTGCCTGCATGGTTGCACCATCTTCAGGTTACTATTTCCATTATGCTCCGGGGCGTTGGAGATGATAGATGTGAAGGTGGAGGAAGAATCAATATTCAATAATAAATAGACAAGACTGAATAAGGAGTGGCAATTTGCCATTCCTTATTCGATCTTAGTAGTCCGTCCCTCAGGCAAAAGTGGTGGATCGCATACTTTTACTTCGGGCTCTCCAGCGATTTGTTCTTTATTCTACTAATTGATAGTCCAGTGCTGCTGTTAATAATACCTTTGCAGCAATGAGCATCCCTTTTTCATCTATATCGAATTTTGGATGATGATGTGGTGCATATCTAGCTGGCTTGGCTCCAGTAAAGAAGAATGTACCTGGCTTTTCTTCTAAGTAGTAAGAGAAATCTTCAGCTCCCATAGTTGCTTCAACTTCAGTAACATCGCAAATATCCTGTGCGATATTACGTACAAAGAGTGTTTCCTTCTCATGATTTACGACTGCAGGGTAGCCGCGACGATAATCCAGTTCAATTGTACAATCATGCGCAATTTCTGTACCTTGGATAACCCGTTTAAACTCACGTTCCATCGTTTCACGAACATCCTTATTAAACGTTCGAATTGTACCATTTAAATAGGCTGTATCGGCAATAATATTGTCTGCATTAGATGCAACGAATGAACCAACTGATAAAACAGCCGATTCGGTTGGGGCAACACGACGTGCGACAAGCTGTTGTAAATTTATAACAAGCTGAGAGCCAATAACAATCGCATCCTTTGTTTGATCCGGATGAGCGCCATGACCGCCCTGACCTTGAATTTTTATTTCAAAACTATCAACAGCGGCCATCGTAGGCCCTACGCGGTAGCCAATTATGCCTGTTGGATGGTTAGAAGAAAGATGTGTACCAAAAATAGCATCAACCCCATTCAAAGCCCCAGCCTGTACCATCCCAATTGCTCCACCTGGATCAACCTCTTCAGCATGTTGATGAATTAGTACATATTCTCCTACTAACTTACCGCGCATTTCCCACAGTAGCTTTCCGACAATTAACAAAGTAGCTGTATGACCATCGTGCCCGCAAGCATGCATAACACCAGACACAGTTGATTTGTATGGTACGTCTTTTTCATCTTGTATAGGAAGAGCATCAAAGTCTGCTCGTAAGGCAATCGTTTTACCAGGCTTGCTCCCCTTAATCCGTGCAATTAAACCGTGACCACTGACATTAGCTTCAACCGGTACGCCAAGATTTTTATAAAATTGAATAATATAGTTAGCAGTTTCTTGCTCCTGAAAGCTTAGCTCCGGATGCATATGCAGATGACGGCGAATCGCCACCATCTCATCAAAATGAGCATCGATTTTTTCAAGTAGATGTTTGTTCAAAGTAAAACCCCCTTAAACAGATTATTCTAGCTTCTTATTAATAAGATAATAGTTTTATAATAAAATATTCTTGGCAAGAGTAATGAATTCCGCGCGTCCCGGGAGAAAGCCCTCCGGAAGGGTATTGGATACCCGCGGAAGAGCATCGATTTCCCGCGAATGCTAGGGGAATACCCGCGGAAGAACAGCAAATACCCGCGAATGCGAGGAGGATAACCGCGGAAGAGCAGCGAATACCCGCGAATGCGAGGGGAATACTCGCGGAAGGCAGTGACTCCCTTCACGCCCTAACTAATCTTCGTTTTCTTCCTTTGGGGCAGCACTGTAGGTTGTGACATAGGAAGCTGCTGAGAATATGTTTTGCTGATTCACACCTGTTGATTCTTTACGTTCAGCATGTGCTGATGCAAAGGCCTTTGAGCTTTTCCATGCTTCGAACGAATGAGGACCGTTCCATTGTGTCATGACAATGTATGTTTCACTATTTACTGGACGAAGTAGTCGGAATGCTACGAAGCCTGGTTCATCTTCAATAGCACGTGCTCTATTTAAAAAGCGATGTTCAAAAACTGGTCGACCTTCATCTGTAACGGGAATATTGTTGAATACAAAGAAGCCACGTTCTTCTAAATCATTTACTGAATCAAGCACTTCAAACTTACGTGGTGTGGCAAATACAGATTTTCCTTCGGTTTCATGTATAAGCACAGAGTTCCCTTCTCCGTGTATTAAAACCATTACTTCGTTTAAATGTTTATTTTTTAACTGTTCTAAAAAATCACCTGTACCAGATGTTAAATAAATATACATAATATTGCCCTCCTTATGAATTTTCATAATATAGCGTGATTATCTCCATTTAAGTGTAAGTCTATAGCTTTGTCAAAAAAGAAATCCCTTAGAAAGAACAATTTTATGACATTTCCCTATGAAAACTATACAATTACAGAGGAAGCGTTTACTATTGAAAACGGATATCAATAATAACGGAATAAACAAGAGAATTTTACGATATGAATTTTATTGAGGGGAAGGAACTATTCATGACAACTTTTAATGATACTCTTCTACGTGCTGCACGAGGAGAAAGAACTGAACATACACCAGTATGGTATATGCGACAAGCAGGACGTTCTCAGCCAGAATATCGTGCGATTAAAGAAAAGTATTCTTTAGAGGAAATTACACTTCAACCTGAGCTTTGTGCATATGTAACGCGATTACCAGTAGAAAATTACAATGTTGATGCGGCGATTTTATACAAAGATATAGTAACACCACTTCCTGGTATTGGGGTAGATGTAAAAATCAAAGCAGGCGTAGGTCCTGTCATTTCAAATCCTATTCGCTCAATCGCTGATATAGAAAAACTAGGGGAATTCAATGCGAAAGAACATACACCGTATGTTTTAGAAACGATAAAAATGTTAACAGAGGAACAACTGAATGTACCTCTAATCGGCTTTGCAGGTGCACCATTTACTCTCGCAAGCTATATGATTGAAGGTGGTCCTTCAAGAAACTATAATAAAACAAAATCATTTATGGTATCAGAGCCTCAAGCTTGGTTTGCATTAATGGACAAGCTAGCTGACATGATTATTTCTGATATTTCTGCTCAAGTAGAAGCGGGAGCAAAAGCTATCCAAATATTTGACTCTTGGGTAGGTGCTTTAAATGTTGAAGACTATCGTGTTTTCATTAAACCGATTATGACACGTATTTTTGCTGAGCTGAGAAAAGAAAATGTGCCACTTATTCAGTTTGGTGTCGGTGCAAGTCATTTAGCGAAAGAGTGGAACGATTTACCAGTTGATGTTGTTGGCTTAGATTGGCGTTTACCAATTAAAGAAGCACGAGCAAACGGTATAACTAAACCAGTACAAGGCAATTTAGATCCATCACTATTACTTGCTGATTGGTCAATTATTGAGAAGCGCACTAAAGATATTATCGATCAAGGCTTAGAAATGCCAGGTCATATCTTTAACTTAGGTCATGGTGTATTCCCAGAGGTAGACCCAGAAGTGTTAAAACGTTTAACAGCTCTTATTCATGAGTATAGTGCTCAACAAATTCAAGCACGTTTTTAAAGATATTAAATCTCATATTCTTTTCTATGAATGATATCTCGATTTCATCGTAGAAAGGGTGCTGTCCAACCTAATGAATTGGACAGCTTCTTTTTGTCACATACTGTACGATCAAAGGTATATTTAACTATTATTTAGAGGTGAAAAGGATAATGAAAGAAGTTAAAGGCTTATTAGTTATGGCATACGGAACACCCTATAAAGAAGAAGACATCGAACCGTACTATACGCATATTCGCCACGGTCGCAAACCATCAGAAGAGCATTTAGAAGATTTACGCAGTCGTTATGAAGCTATCGGTGGTTTATCGCCACTTGCTGCTGCTACTAAAGCGCAGGCTGAGGCTTTATGTGCACGCTTAAATGAAGTACAAGATAATGTGGAATACAAACTATTTATCGGTTTAAAGCATATCCACCCATTCATTGAAGATGCTGTTGAAGGAATGGTAGCAGAAGGAATTAAAGAGGCGGTTTCTATCGTATTAGCTCCTCACTTCTCAACATTCTCCATTAAATCATATAATGGTCGTGCAACAGAAGCGGCTGGAGATCGATTAACAATTACTTCTGTAGAATCTTGGTATGATGAACCAAAATTCATCGAGTATTGGAAAATGAAAGTGAATGAAACGTTTAATGCAATGTCTAATGAAGAACGTGAAAAAGCATGTTTAATCGTGTCTGCACATTCACTTCCAGAAAAAATTAAAGAGCTGGGCGATCCATATGAAGATCAATTAATTGAGACGGCTCGACTAATTAAAGAAGCGACAGGTGTAAAGAATGTGGAAGTTGGCTGGCAATCAGCAGGGCAAACACCTGAGCCATGGATCGGTCCGGATGTTCAGGACTTAACGCGAGAACTTTACGAGCAAAAGGGCTTCCGTTCGTTCGTGTATACGCCAGTTGGTTTTGTAACAGAGCATTTAGAAGTTTTATATGACAACGATTATGAATGTAAAGTTGTTTGTGATGAACTTGGCGCGAACTATTATCGTCCAGCAATGCCAAATACACACCCGTTATTTATTGATGCAATGGTTGATGCCATTCATAAAAAATTAAGCTAAGCGAAAAGAAAGTGATGATGTTGGTGACTCAGAAAAGACGAAAGGTAGTTGTTGTAGGCGGTGGCATTACTGGCCTCACAGCTGCGTTCTATTTGCAAAAAGAAGCAAGCGCAAAAGAATTGCCGTTAGATATCGTACTTGTCGAGTCGTCATTACGTCTTGGCGGAAAAATACAAACACTAAGAAAAGATGGCTTTATAATCGAACGCGGGCCAGAATCTTTTTTTGATCGTGAGAACTATGTATATGCTTTGGCAAAGGATTTAGGCATTGAACAGGAAATGATTACAAGCAATACAGGACCGATTTACGTTGCTGTTGGTAGTCAGTTGTATCCAATCCCGAGTACTCTTTTGTCTGGAGCTACACCACATGTTTCGTCATTTATTACATCAGGTTTGTTTTCACTTAGTGGGAAAGTTCGTGCAGCGGGGGACTTTTTCATCCCTCGCTCTGCACAGGATGATGACCAACCATTAGGACGATTTTTTAGAAGAAGATTCGGTGCTGAAGTTGTGGAAAATCTAGTAGAGCCATTACTTGCAGGAACATTTGCTGGTGATATTGAGCAGTTAAGCATGCGCTCAACATTCCCACAGCTCTATGGATTAGAACAAAAATATCGTAGCTTACTTATTGGTATGAAAAAGTCTGGTGCGAATTTTTTAAGTAATAATCTCATGACGAAAGATAAGGGGATTTTTCAAACATTTAATAATGGTCTTGAGACACTTATCGAAAAACTTGAAGAATCACTACTTCCTGGGACAGTTATGAAGGGTGTTAAAGTAGAGGAAATTGAGCATGGTAAGGATGGTACTGTCCAAGTTATGTTAAACAACTTTACACAATTAAAAGCAGATGCTGTTATTATTGCTACACCATTTAATGTGGCAAGAAAAATGTTCAGTAAACACCAGTTACTAACTGAATTAGGAACGATGAAAGCAGCGACTATTGCTACTGTGACAATGGCATTTAAAAAAGATCAGTTAGGTGATCTAGATGCATTATCATTTTTTGTCTCCCGAAATAGTGATTTTTCAATAACTTCCTGTACATGGATTAATCGAAAATGGCCCGGCACAACACCAGATGATTACGTGCTCTTACGTAGTTATATTGGCCGAGTGGGCGATGAGGCAATTGTAGCGCTATCCGATACTGAAATTGAAAAGACCGTATTGCAAGATTTAATGAAAACAATTGGTGTAGATGGAGAACCGTTAATGACAGTAGTTTCTCGCTGGAAAAATGCCATGCCACAGTACACGGTAGGACATGAAGCGAAGATAGAACGTGTAAAACAAGAATTACTTGAACATTTTCCGATGGTTAAGCTCTCGGGAAGTTCCTTCGAAGGAATATCAATACCTGAGTGCGTTGAGCAGGGTAAAAATGTTGCTGACGAGATAGTAAAGGAATTGTTTAAGAATTTGTAAGGAATAGATACTTATTAATAAGTAGTACAAACTTGAAAATCAATGTTTGTACTACTTTTTTTGTTTAATGGAGATTCAATAATGCAAGGATATCTATCGATGACGTCTTCTTCATTTTTCACTTTCATACATAAACTAATTGACAACAAAAAGTTGATTCCTCCTTACCATAATCGTTGTAGTATATGTGCTACTATATTTTTTGGTTGGATTAATGCTCGTAGATGTAGCATTACATAATAATAATCGTGAAATTTGCTAGTTTTCTTTGTCATAAATTTACCTCTCAAGTTTCACGTGAATTTCACAATTGTGAAGTATAGTTAAGAAACAGAGGTGATGATGTTGAAAAAATGGGCATTCTTCATTTTTTCTTTAGTCCAGCTTTTATGGCTAGCAGGATGTACGGAGAAATCGTTTGAGCCTATTGAACGCGATAGGAATTTTATTGCGTCCTTAAATATACAAGAGCCTTCGCTAGATTTTATAGATGAACAAGGTAAAGTGATGGCAACTTGGTTATTTGACAAAGCTTACTCAGGAGCAATACTACTCGAAAATGATCGTGTGTTATTGTATGGCCATCAATTAAATGAGATTGACGTCTATACATTATCAACCGGAAAGAAGCTCTATTCCAAAAAAGTCCAGCTTGGTACAACGAATGCGTATTATGCTGAGAATAAAAAACAGTTTTTTATTACGAATAGCAAAACAAATACAGTGACAAGCTTTGATGAGAAGGGCAACGAACTGGCAACTCAGAAGCTTGGTAATTATCCGATGTCAATGGCAGCCTATAAAGATAAGCTATATGTGATTAATTATAAAGATACTAAATTATCGGTGTTGAATATTGAGAATCTAAAGGTTGAGCAAGAGTGGCCGATTCAAAAATCATCACATGGGATAGCAATTATTGAAGAGGCAAATGAACTATGGATTGGTGGTCATGGAGAAGGAAGTAAACCGAATAGCTCTGTTAAAAAATATGATCTTATGACAGGAGTCCAACATGGTGAGATAGAAATGCCTTTGATGCCTGTTGGATTAACCAAAACAAAGGATGCTGTCCTCGTTGTTAGTCATGGTCGGAATGAATTATATGTTGCCGACTTTAATGGAAATGTGAAATGGCAACAAGAGGTTGGAGCTAATCCATTTGTCGTAAATCAGTTTAAAGATTATATTGTTGTCGCTGGCTATGATGACCATACTTTGTATTTCATAAAAGAAGGTCAGGTGAAAAAAACAGTTGATGTGGGGAAAGGTGCATTTCAACTGTTAGTGAGGGAGGAAGAAATGTGACAACTGTATTGATTGTTGATGACGAGCAAGATATGCGCAATTTAATAGAAATGATGCTCAATAATTCAAAGATTGAGACATTAACAGCAGCAAGTGGTACAGAAGCTTACGATATTATTGTACGTGAAAAAATCGATTTAGTTCTACTTGATGTGATGATGCCGCATGAAGATGGCTTTGTAGTTTGTCAAAGCATACGTGCGATGTCGAATATACCAATTATTTTCCTGACAGCACGTGATGCAAATGAGGATAAAGTTAAAGGCCTAACAATTGGCGGAGATGATTATATTGTAAAACCCTTTACAAACGATGAACTGGTTGCACGAATCCACGCTGTGTTAAGAAGAAGTGGTACTGATGTTGAAGAATTGCAGCAAAAATGTGTGGTGTTAGGACCTATTAAAATAGATGAGATTGCACGAAAGGTATCTGTAGATGGAAAGAGTGTTCCGCTTACTTTAAAGGAATTTGAACTATTACATTTATTTATGAAAAATCCTGGGAATGCGTATACAAGGGAGCAATTACTAGAACGCATTTGGGATATTGATTATATAGGGGGAACAAGAACTGTTGACACTCATATAAAAACCTTACGTATAAAGCTTGGGAAGGAAGCGGCGGGGCATATTCAAACCGTTTGGGGAGTGGGCTACCGCTTTGATCCTGGCGAATGAGAAAAATTTCAACACGCATTTGGTTATTAATCTTTGCATTTTTAATCATTACCGTTGTCTTTATGTATGTCCTGACTAATTATTTATATGAAAGACTTTATGTAGAAGATACAGAAGAAACGATGGTAGAAGTAGGGACCAAGCTACAGACGATGTATACCGGTAGTAAGGTAACAGATGAATTTATTGCAGATATTGAACATTATACTAATTATTCAAATTTGAATATTTTTGCAGTTAGAAATCCGAGAGAACTAAGTGCCTGTGTACCATTTGATATTGATTTTGAAACATTAATTGGTTCAGAAGAGCGACAGCAATTACTTGCAGGGGAATATGTACAAAAAATTGGATATGAGCCTAGATTTGATAGGCAGCTCATTTCTGTAGTATTTCCGCTAGTAGATCAAAATAGGCTTGAAGGGATTATTTATATTTACTTCCCTCTAGCAAAAATTAGTGAGTTAGCGAACAATGAAGTCATTTTCTTATTTGTCAGTGCCTTTATATTTTTAATTGTCATCAGCTATTTAATTTATAAAGGAATTCGTCATATTATGCGACCGTTAAGCAATTTACAAAGAGCCGTTGAACAAATGTCATACGGAAACTATGGAACACGTGTGCCGGTTAATTCAAAAGATGAAATCGGAAAATTATCTAGCACCTTTAATACAATGGCAGAGGCGATACAACAAGAGGATGAGGCTCAAAAAACGTTTTTAGCTACAGTTTCACATGAGCTACGGACACCTATTAGCTATGTAAAAGGGTATAGTGAAGCAATGCAGAATGGCATTATTCCAGAAAATCAAAAAGAGGAAACGATTCAACTGATTGTCCGTGAGGCAAATCGTATGGAACGATTAACGAATGAACTACTTCAACTTGCTCGTATGGAAAATGAACAAGCAGAAATTACTTTATATCCTATTCCTCTTGCCGAAACATTACGCGAGGTTCAAAAAATATTAACTCATCAGGCAGAGAAGAAGAACATTGCGCTCCATTTGGATGCTGATGATGCATTAATCATCAAAGCTGATGAAGTAAAGCTGAAACAAATTATTATTAATATAATTGAAAATGCCATTAATTACTCGTATGAGCAGTCAAAGGTTGAAATTACTGCTTTTGAAGATAATGGTAGTGCGCAAATTACCATAAAGGATTATGGAATTGGTATTCCACAGGAGGATTTATTGCATGTAACAGAACGCTTTTATCGTGTTAACAAAGCACGGAGTCGAGCAGATGGTGGCAGTGGACTAGGCTTGTCGATTGTTGAACAATTGTTGAAGCAGTTACATGGCAAGATAGAGATTGAAAGTGAAGTTGAAAAAGGCACAGTTGTGAAAATTACATTGCCATTAATGGAGGAGTAAAACATGAAAAAATGGTTATTGGCATTAGTCGCAGTACCTGCATTATTAGTGGGTTGCGGAGAAAAGAAAGAGCCTGCCGCTTTACCAGAGCCTGAAGTAGCTCAAATACCAGAAGTTGAAATTTTAACACCGAAAGAAGTAAAGATCAATGAAACGATTGAACTTGCTGCACATGTTGTACAAGGTGGAAAAAACTTGGATGATGCAGTTGTGGAATTCGAAGTATGGGAATCAGGTAAACGTGATCAAGGGCAAATGGTTAACGGTGAATTAGAGAAAGATGGTATTTATAAAGCGACGACTAAATTTGACCATGATGGTGTATATTATATGTATGCTCATACTACTACAGGCAATGGTGTTCATAGTATGCCGAAGCAACAAATTACTGCTGGAAGCCCAGATATGACGAAAGTTTTACCAGAGGATGAAAAAGCAAATAACAACAGCATGGATCATAACATGATGAATCACGGTAATGATACTTCTGAGCATAGTGATCACGAAAAAAAATGAAAAAAATCATAATTAAATGCTTGCATTATTATTAAAATAGGAATATGATAATGACCAGATGACCGAAATGGTTTTCTGGTCATTATCATTTTCGTGTACAAAGGCATGTACATAACATAACAAGAAAGGATGTTACTAATGGATCGTAGGCAGGAAATTCTTGAAGCAGCTGCAAAATCCTTTACATTGTTTGGTTACAAAGCAACTACGATGGAGCAAGTGGCTAAAATCGCCAATGTCGGTAAAGGGACGATTTACACATTCTTTGCAAATAAAGAAATTTTATTTCAAGAGATAGCTATGTCACTTATACGAGAGATGCAAGCAGAAGCAGATGCAGTGTTGGATGCATCAGCTAGCTTTATGGATAATGCGCACAATGCTTTAATGAAAATGCTACAGTTCCGTGAAAAACATCTTTTATTTGCGAAGTTATTAGAGGAAGAAAAGGAGCTACGAACGCCAGCAGTTAAACAAGTATTAGTTCGTATTGAGACTGAAGTTTTATCCTATGTTGCTGAATTAATTCAAAGACGTATCGATAAAGGAGAAATTAGAGACTGTGATGCAGAATTAGTAAGCTTTCTGTTGCTAAAGGCGTATCTAGCATTTGTCGTTGATTGGCATGAACTACATGGCGACATTATTCCAGAAGAAAAGATATTAAATCTTTTTAAGCAAACAATCTTCCGTGGGCTAATTTTAACTTGATTCGGCTGAGCGAAGGCGAATCAATGATAGTCTAGGGGTTTTAAACCCTGTGAAGGTTGAAGATTTTTTTTTGAATAAAAATGACCGACTGACGTTTTTGGTCAAATAGTATAGGAGTGAAGAAAACTTATGATTAAAGCTGAGTGGCTGAAAATCTTTAAAACAAGAAAAATGCTTGTTTCAATAATCGCTGTATTATTTATCCCAGTCATGTACGCAGGCATGTTTTTATGGGCGTTCTGGGATCCATATGCAGGTCTGCCGAAATTACCAGTAGCTGTTGTTAATGAAGATAAGGGCGCTGAAATGGAAGGCGTTAAATTAGATTTAGGGAATGACTTGGTCGATAATCTCGTCAAGAGTGAGCAATTTAAATTCATTGAAGTATCCAAAGAAGAAGCTGAAAAAGGCATAGATGGCCGAGATTATTATATGACTCTAGAAATTCCAACAAATTTCTCTGAGCATGCGACTACGTTATTAGATGACAAACCTTCTAAATTAGTCATGAATTATATTCCAAATGAAGGATTAAACTTCCTTAGTGCACAAATTGGTGATTCAGCAATGGAAAAAATACGTGCGGAAGTGAATAAACAAGTTTCAACTACTTATGCTGAAAAATTATTTGATTCTATTACAACGATGGGAGATGGCTTTACGGAGGCTGCAGATGGCTCTAGTAAGCTAGATGAAGGTGCTAAAACTTTAGCAAAAGGTGCAAAAGATTTAAAAGGTTATTTAGAGCAACTAGCATCAAGTACAGTTGAATTGTCGAATGGTACAGATAAAATTACTAAAGGTGCTGGAGACGCTGCAAAAGGTGCAAATGACTTATCTACTGGTCTAGTAAAATTACAAGACGGTACTGTACAGTTACAAAATGGTGCACAACAAGCAGCAACTGGAGCAACAACTCTTGAACAAGGTGTATCACAATATACACAGGGTGTAGCAAAGGTTCAAGCAGGTTTAGCTACAATTAACGATAAACAACAACAAATTAGTGCAGGAGCAGCTTCAATTGCTGATAATGCAGGCGCATTAAATGGTGCAGCAGGCCAATTAACAGCGGGTTCTGCAAAAGTAGAAGCAGGCATCACTGCTTTATCTAATCAATTACAAGGCATGATGGCTTCATTGCCTGAAGAACAAGCGGCAGTATTAAAACAAACATTAGCAGAGCTACAAGCAGGAAGTGCAAGCGTGCATAATGGCTTAGGTTCTTTAACTGCTGGTACAGAAAAACTACAAGCTGGTGCTAAACAAGTAAGTTCTGGTGCATCACAAATTGCAGCAGGTCAATCACAAGTGTTAGCAGGTGCTAATGAGTTAACATCAAAAAGTGGTGCGTTAGTCCAAGGAGCAAAAGGTCTTCAAGCTGGTAATGCAACACTAGCTCAAAAATTAGGTGAATTAAATGCTGGTGTTAAGACAGCCGTAACAGGTTCAAAAACATTAGCTTCAGGGTTAAATGAGCTAGCAAGTGGTACAACAACATTGAATAAAGGTACAACAACACTTGCATCTAAATCAGGTGAATTAGCAGCAGGTTCTTCAACGCTCGCTGATGGTACAACTGAACTTGTAGATGGTACATCAACTTTATCTAGCAAACTAGGTGAAGCAAGTGAAAAAGCAAAAGAAGTTCATGTAAATAAAGACACTTATGATATGGTAGGTAGCCCAGTTGAGGTTGATAAAGAATCTGTTAACCATGTACCTAACTATGGAACAGGTTTCTCACCATACTTTATCTCTTTAGGCTTATTCGTTGGTGCTTTAATGATCTCTATCGTTTTCCCATTTGTGGAACCAGCGATTCGTCCGAAAAATGGGGCAGCTTGGTTTACAAGTAAAATCTCAGTTTTAGCAATAGTCGGCTTAATTCAAACTATATTAACAGTGGTTATTGTAAAATGGGGCTTAGGTCTTGAAGTATACAGTTTAGGTTACTTCTTCCTAACAGCATTATTAACAAGCTATGTTTTCCTAGCTTTAATTCAAATGTTAGTATCTATTTTCGGTGATCCAGGACGCTTCATGGCGATTATTGTATTAATTTTACAACTTACAACAAGTGCGGGTACATTCCCACTTGAGTTAATCCCATCACCATTACAAGTATTTAATAAACTATTACCAATGACATATACTGTTTCAGCATTTAAAGCAAGTATCTCAACTGGTGATACATCATTCTTAATGCAAAACTACGGAATTTTAGCAGGCTTCCTAGTGGCATTCTTAGCTATTACTTTCGGTTACTTCATGTTACTACACACAAAACGTTACTCAAATGTAGCCGAAGAGAACTAAAAATAGGATTTTTACACCCATCAATATTGGTGGGTGTTTTTTTGTGGTTGAATGAAAACTGATCAGGTAGAGAGTAGAACTGCTCGGCTCCAACAAAAAATCGCCACTTACAAAAAAACATACAAAAAACAGCAGCTGATATGAGCGTATCAGCTGCTGTCTTGTAAGTGTAAGAGATTTAATTAAGGGTTCATCAAAGTATGATGAGGGTTGTCATTAGTAGTACGTGTGGGGCACGTATATGACAATTACAGAATAGGCAAATGCTTATAGGTGGTTACATTTTTCACAAGTGTTGCTGTAGCATTCACTTTGCTCTTCAATTTTTTCACCGCATTCTGTGCATTGTTTTGCAGGTAGGTTCTTGAAAAATTCAACTACATTTTCTAACATTGTGGACTCCTCCTTTAAGTTCATCTGTACTATTACTGTTTTGATATTTTCTAGTGTATTATAACAGATGCTTTTCGTCAACACAAAATGCCTAATTTAAGTTAAAATAATTATGTATATTTTGTGAAGGAGGAAAAGTAATTTATGATATTCGTTGATAATAAAGGGATTCATGATCCACGCATTAATCTTGCCATTGAGGAGTATTTATTAAAAACGATGGATGTTGAGAAGGAGCCAGTGCTACTTTTTTACATAAATCAGCCTTCAATCATCATTGGTAAAAATCAAAATACTATCGAAGAGATTAATACAGATTACGTGGAGGATAATGCCATAATCGTTGTACGACGTCTTTCTGGAGGAGGCGCAGTGTATCATGATTTAGGGAACCTTAACTACAGTTTTATCACTAAAGACGATGGTGATAGCTTTATGAATTATAAAAAATTCACCCAGCCTGTCGTAGATGCACTTGCAAAAATGGGCGTTCACGCTGAGCTTTCAGGCCGCAATGACATTTTAGCGGAAGGACGTAAAGTTTCTGGGAACGCACAGTTTTCTACAAAGGGCCGTATGTATAGCCACGGTACTTTAATGTTTGATACAGAAATTGATGCTGTTGTATCCGCATTAAAGGTGAAGAAAGATAAAATCGAATCAAAGGGCATTAAATCGATTCGTTCACGAGTAGCTAATATTTCAGAGTTCTTAAAGGATAAGATGACAGTCGAAGAATTCCGCCTAGAAATTTTAAAATCCATCTTTGGTGGTGAAGAAAATATTCGCTATTATGAGTTAACGGAGGAAGATTGGGAAAATATCCACAAGCTATCTGCTGAGCGTTACCAAACGTGGGAATGGAACTATGGCAAATCACCACGCTTTAATATTCAAAAAACACATCGTTTCCCAACAGGAGGCATTGATATTCGCTTAGAAGTGAATCATGGAATTATTGAAGAAGCGCATATTTTTGGTGATTTCTTCGGTGTGGGCGACATGGCAGATGTTGAACAACGTTTAGTTGGGACAAACTATGATCGAACTGCAATTGCTGAGGCGCTAACGGATATCGATATTCCAACATACTTCGGTGGAATTACGACAGAAGAGTTTTTACAATTAGTTTATTAAGAAAAGCTTGAGTAGAAATTGGCAAATGTCCTTATTGAGATATAAGAGTACACACTTTTTCAAAATGGAACCGTTCCATAACGTGTGGTTGTTTTCCGTTCCGACTGGGCGCTTTTATCGCTGCCGCTTCGCTTTCGCGCAGAGCAGAGCTTCCTGGGGGCGTCCGATGAGCCGCTTCGCTTCGCTGTAGGGTCTCGGGCCAACACGATGTTGGTCACGAAGGCGTTATCACAGGACGTGATGCTCTTAGCCTTCGTTCCCCTATCGCTGTTCCCCAAGGAGTCGCCCAGTCTCCACTCCAATCAACTTATATCAATTTCTACTGAATGAAGATAAATCGTAAATGTTTAAAAAATGCCATCCCATCTTTTGGTGGTGAGTCCTCAAAAATCTGTATCTAACAATTCGATGTTAATTTTTACTACAAAAGCAGGCGTGTTGATTAGGAAGAAAATCGGTTTATTATTGAGTGATAAAAGGATTTTTTGTTGCTATTTCGCTAATATATTTCCATTTTAACTGATTGTAGCGTAGGGCTACTCGACTCCCGCGGGAAAGCGAGACAGACGAGACCCTGAGGCCAACACGATGTTGGTCACGAAGGCATTGTCACAGGACGTGACGCACTTAGCCTTCGTTCCTTTAGCGGAGGAAGCGGCTCGACGCTCGCCCGCAGGAAGCCTTGCTCTGTGCGAAAGCGAAGCGACAGCAACAAAGCGAGTAGCCCGTAGCGGAAATCAGAGCCTTCTAATTAATCAGAGTGGACAAAAATGGTTAATTAACACACCTGCTACAAAAGGTTCGCTGACAGTTATGTCGACGGACCTTTTTTTGATACAATATAAGATAGAAAGGAGTGTTGGTATGGAGAAGCATCGAATATTTATTGTCGAAGATGATGTAAAGATTGCATCATTGCTCGCAGAAACGCTTAGAAAATATCAATACGAAGTTGAAACGATCAAAGAATTCGATCATCTCGTTGAAGAATTTACAGCATTTAATCCACATATGGTGTTGCTTGATATAAATTTACCTTCGTACGATGGCTACTATTGGTGTCGCCAACTACGTCAACATACAACTTGTCCAATTATTTTCATTTCAGCTCGCTCTGGGGAAATGGATCAAATTTTTGCGCTTGAAAATGGGGGCGATGATTTCATTACGAAGCCATTTAATTATGAGATTGTACTGGCTAAAATCCGTAGTCACTTGCGTCGTACATATGGTGAATATGCAGCAAGACAAGAGGAACGGACAATTAAACAAGGACAGCTTGTTCTTCATTTAGAAAGAATGGAGCTTCATAAAAATGATTTAGAAATTCCGCTTCAGAAAAAAGAATGTATCATTTTAGAACTGTTGATGGGAAATGCTCCAAAAGTTGTGACGCGTGAGCAACTGTTAGAAGAGCTTTGGGACGATCAGGCATTTGTTGATGAAAATACATTGAACGTCAATATGACACGAGTACGTAAAAAGTTAGCTGATTATCATATTACGTCTTCTATCGAAACGGTACGTGGAGCAGGCTATCGCTTTATATTAAGTGCAGGTGAGATATAGTGGGCTGGAAATTATTTTTGCGTGATTACGCATCGTTCATTGTATTCCAGTTCGTATTAGTCGGCTTTATCATGGTCTTATATTGGTTGGATGGCTTTCGAAATGTTGATACTGCTATTTATTCCTTCTGTATTAGTTTAGTGTTGTTAGCCTCTTTTTTACTTATCCGTTATTTAATGCGTCAACGTTATTTATTAAAAATATCGCAGCTTCCTAAAACAATGGAGGATGTGCTGCAAAAAAATGCTAAAACACCTGAGGCGATGAAGGTTGAGAAATATATGCATGAACTATATCGACTATATAAGCATGAGCTCCAATCTTTATATGCAGGCCAAAAACGGCATGATCAGTTTGTTAATCAATGGGTTCATCAGATGAAAACACCCATTTCTGTTATTGAGCTCTTATTACAGGATGAACGTCCTCTCGATAAAAAGAATGTGCAGGAGGAAATTGACCGCTTACGTAGAGGCTTGGATATGGTACTTGTGAATGCTCGATTAGAAAATTTTGAAGATGATATGCAAGTAGAACAGGTTACATTAAAAACAATTGTTACGGCAACTGTTAATGAAAATAAACGTTTATTTATTACGAAGCAAGTTTTCCCAGAAATTCATATTGAGGATGATATCATCGTTGCAAGTGATTCAAAATGGCTTCGCTTTATTATCGGGCAATTCGTAACCAATGCGGTTAAATATACTTTTGAGGCTAATAAAAAAATAGTGATTTCTGCCATTAAAAAGGATGACTATGTACAGTTAGCCATTTGTGATGAAGGAATTGGTATTCCAGTTTCCGATCTTTCTCGTGTCACTAAAGCCTTCTTTACTGGTGAGAATGGGCGTAAAACAGGGGAATCCACAGGGATGGGTTTATATTTAGCGAAAGAAATCTGTGAAAAACTCGGTCACGAATTAAACATTACATCAGAGGTAGGAAAAGGAACGATTGTAACAGTGACATTTACAAATTAGGGGGATCGGAAATGATGAAAGTAAGTTTGGATGAATGGGTTTTAAATGTAGATACTGAAAAAACAGTGGCATTATACGAATCGCAAAACGATGTTTGTGAGTGTTTATCCTGCAAAAATTTCCGAAAGGCTAGCCTTTTGCTTAATGAAGAGGTAATGCATTTTTCGAATAAGCTTGGGCTAGACTTACATAAACCAACTTTACTTAATGCTTTTCCTGTAGATGGTGAACAAGTGATGTACAGTGGGCATTATACGATTTGTGGAGAAATAATTGAAGGTGAAATGGATGCCTGGGATGTAATTGTTGGTTCGCATTGCTTTAGTCTAGTGGAGGAGGATGGTAATAAGTCAACTGAAACATTAACAGAGCCGCATTTTCAAATTGGCTTTGAAGTAGTATTGCAATGGCTTTTACCAGAATCCATGGAATTAATCAAGAAATAAGGTGAACAAGGTATGCCTATTTTACAAATAAAAGACGTAACGAAAGTATATGAAGGTAAAGTAACTCATCGTGCACTAAATCAACTAAGCTTTGATGTGGAGGAAGGTGAGTTTTTAGCAGTCATGGGTCCATCAGGAAGTGGAAAAACAACTTTATTGAATATCATTTCTACGATCGATGAACCAACGAGTGGAGAAATCATTTTAGATGGCATGAATCCTCATTTGCTGAATGCAACTGAGCTAGCCTATTTTAGAAGAAGACAGCTTGGTTTTGTTTTTCAGGATTTTAATCTATTGCATATGCTGACAGTAGAAGAGAATATTGTGCTGCCACTTACGTTAGACCAACAGCCATTAGAAGTAATGGAGGAGCGTCTTGCAAGCATTGTGGAAAAGCTCGATTTAACCTCTTTCTTGCACAAACGCCCAAATGAAATATCAGGTGGACAAGCACAAAGAACAGCCATTGGTCGAGCACTTATTCATAATCCAAGTCTCATTTTAGCAGATGAGCCGACCGGAAATTTGGATTCGAATTCTTCGCGTGATGTACTTGAACTTTTAACAAAAATCAATCGGGATAAACTAACGACAATCGTCATGGTAACACATGATCCAATTGCAGCTAGCTACTGTGATCGCGTGTTATTTATTAAAGATGGAGAATTTTTCAATGAAATTCACAAAGATGACCGTCGTCAAATGTTTTTCCAACGAATTTTAAATGTTTTGAGCTTACTAGGAGGAGGACAAGTAGGTGACCTTTCGACAATTCGCTTACCGTAATGTCGTACGGAACAGCCGTATATACGGTGCCTTTTTCATGGCAAGTTTTTTTTCTGTGGCTGTGTTTTTTATCTATTCAATGCTCATGTTTCATCCGGATATTGAACAAGGAATTTTAGGAGAAGCATCGTTAATTGGGATGGTTGGTGCGGAAATCGTACTCGTCCTTTTTACATTATTCTTTTTATATTACTCGATGAGTGCTTTTTTAGAGGCAAGATCACATGAGTTTGCAATTTTATTACATTTAGGAATGGAAAAACGCCAGATGAATAGGCTTGTCTTTTTGGAGACAATGATTATTGGATCGGGCTCTATTTTTGTTGGAATTATATTTGGTTTCTCATTTTCGAAATTCTTTTTCATGATTGTCCGAGAAATTTTACATTTAAATGAGCTACCCTTATATGTTTCATGGCAGCCATTTTTACTGACGATTGGTGTCTTCACAAGTGCTTTTGTGGTCATATCCTTTATTAGTGTGTATTTTACACGTGAAAGAAAATTGCGCGATCTCCTTAAGGGAAGTGACTATTTAAATAGTGCTTCAACCTATTCTAAAATCCGTGCAGTATTTGGTATTGCTCTTATTTTATCAGCATACTTACTAGCATTTATTGTATCTAAAACATCGTTAATTGTTTTAACATTATTAATCCCGTTTTTAGCAACCTTTGGAACATATTATTTTTTCAGTGATTCTTTACCTTGCTTCTTAGATAAAGCACGGGGCAAACGTAAATTTCATTGGCAACGCTATCGCCTTCTTTCGTTAGCTGAGCAAACTCATATTATGATGGACAATGTGAAAATGTTTTTTGTGGTAACGATGGTATCGACAATGGCATTTTTATCGGTTGGTGTTTTAGCAACGATGTCTTCATATACAATACAATATGACCGTTTAAATCCACTAGGGCTTGTCTATAAGGGAGATGTCGACAATCCATATGAGCGAAATCATATCGCCTCTTTACGAATTCAATTAGAGGAGAAGGGTTTGTCCTATCATTTATCTCGCTTTGTTGTCATCAAGCAAACATCTTCATATTCTCACAATGAGGTTGAGGTTTTTAGGGAATCAGATATGAATGTATTGCTGTCTTCCTTTAGTTACCCATTACTTGATTTGGCTTCAGGGGAGGCAGTGTTTATACCATACTCGGAAGATTCCCTAAAAAAGCTAAAAAATAAAGTTGTGCATACGGTATTAGAGGAAAATTCTATCCCGATAACAATTGATAGCGTATATCCTAAAATAGTATTCCCAGGCTCTATTGTTAGCGTTAATTCTATAGTGGTAAGCGATGAGGATTTTGGAAAGCTCGTAAAGCCGATTGCCGATAAAGACGTTGTGCAGCCAACCTATCATTTATTTACCTTCTATATTCCTCAGTGGATGGAAACGAAAGATATTGGCAAGGGCATAGACGAGTTAGCAGCATCTCAATATTTTTATAAGAAGGATAGATTTAGCCCATTTTACTTTGAAAATGCAGGATTAAATTATTCTTATATATTAGCTACCTACTCATTATTCACATTAGTAGGGGTCTTGGTAGCAACGGTATTTTTATTAGCAGCAGGTAGTTTCGTTTACTTTAAACTGCATACTTCTCTTGAAAGAGAAAAGCGTAAATTCGATGTCTTAAAGCGAATGGGCTTAACAGAAACAGAGCTCAAAAAGCTTGTGAATCGTCATTTATTCCCTCAATTTTTCTTACCATGGGGTATTGCAATGTTGCATAGCATGTTTGCTTTTCTTATGGTTCAAGGCATCTTGAAGGATATTGCTAATATTTCCATTGTAAAAGAAGTTTTCTTTGCTTTTGGTTTTTTTGTTTTAATACAAGTAGTCTATTTTTATTTGATTCGTTGGCGTTACATCTCGCATATTCGTTCGTGATAAAGTGTATAAAAGAGAAAAAAATGAATTATTTGACGTAATTTATGACATGAAATAAAAAGTTTCGTTGTCTTTTACATATATTTCTTATATAATATTACTGAATAACGATTCATTTTATCTTCATTCATTAGTAGACTCCCACCTCTGAGGTGGTGAGATGGATTTGGGTGTGATTCCTTTTTTTAAGGATGTCCATACATCTACTGAATGAAGATAAAGCCTCCGGCGGATGTCACGGATTTTAAAAGGGATGAATTGTGCATACACAATTCAAAATCCGGACGCAATTACGCCAAGGCGAAATTGATACGATAAAGGGGATGGTGTAATTGAATTTAGTTTCAAGCGTTCGTCAACAAGCATTAGAGCAACCGGATAAAATTGCGTATCATTTTATGGGGAAAGATACGACGTATGGTGAATTTGAACACACAGTTGGTCGCTTTGCGAAGGGGTTAGAAGATTTAGGGGTAGAAAAAGGGGACCATGTGGCGTTTTTACTCGGCAATACACCACATTATTTAATTGCGTTATATGCAACAATGCGTTTAGGGGCGACGGCAATTCCAATTAATCCAATCTATACACCAGATGAAATTTCGTATATTTTGCATAATGGTGATGTAAAAGCTGTTATTGCACTTGACGCACTTCTTCCATTAGTAGAAATGGGTGTACATGCTTTTCCAAAAGTAAAAACATTTGTTGTTTGTGAAACAACAGCAGATGTTGCTGAAAAAGTAACTACTTTATCCGAAGAGGCAAAGGCAAAAATCCATTTATTTTCACAAGTAATCGCTAGTGCATCTGACTCTCTCCAACCAGTAGAAGTAGCTGACGATGATAATGCAATTATATTATATACTTCAGGAACGACCGGTACTCCAAAGGGTGCAATGTTGACTCATGGAAATATCTATTCCAATGCACGAGATGTTGCGCATTATTTGGGCTATAAAGCAGAAGATCGTATTATTGCGACATTACCAGTTTTCCATGTATTCGCGTTAACTGTCGTTGCCAATGCACCTTTATTGAGAGGAGCAACGATTTTACTTGTACCACGTTTTAGTCCAACTGAAATCTTTAAAATAACAAAGGAACAGAAAGCAACAGTCTTCGCTGGTGTGCCAACTATGTATAACTTTTTGTATCAATTACCTGAAGGCAACCCTGAAGATTTCTCATCCATACGTTTAGCAATTTCAGGTGGCGCGTCTTTACCTGTAGCACTATTACATAATTTCGAAAAGAAATTTAATGTGCGTGTTTCAGAGGGCTTTGGCTTATCAGAGGCTTCACCAGTAACGTGCTTTAATCCATTGGATCGTGAGCGTAAGGCAGGTTCTATTGGGACATCCATTTCCAATGTTGAAAATAAGGTAGTGGATGCCAATGGACAAGAAGTGCCCATTGGCGAAGTAGGGGAGCTAATCGTACGAGGACCTAACGTTATGAAGGGCTATTATAAATTACCAGAAGAAACAGCGATGGCTATACGTGATGGCTGGTTATACACAGGGGACTTAGCAAAAATGGACGAAGAAGGGTACTTTTACATCGTTGACCGTAAAAAAGATATGATTATTGTTGGAGGATATAACGTCTATCCAAGAGAGGTAGAAGAAGTACTCTTTGCTCATAATAATATCGTTGAAGCGGCAGTTGTAGGTTACCCAGACCCTAACTTAGGTGAGGCAGTTCATGCATATGTTGTCTTAAAAGATGCAGATGCAACATCAACTGAAGACCTTCTCGCATACTGTGCAAAGCATATGGTGAAATACAAGGTTCCTAAAGTAATTGAGATTATAGATGAATTACCAAAAAATACGACAGGAAAAATTTTGCGCCGTTCATTAAAAGAAAAAGTGTAAGAAACAGTAGCTACTATTGAAAAATAGTAGCTTTTTTTATCCCGCATAAATGAACAGTCAGATTCACATTTCAAGATTTAAGAGAAACAATAAATGTAAGTAGGAGATCAACTGCCAGTAAAAGCTCGGTTGGTTCGAGGCAACAACTGTTTTCTATGCGGAAGCGAAGCGATAGGGTGTTAGACGAAACGTTTTCATAGAATGTGAGATTTTTGCTTGTGTTCCTTTAGTGAGGGACGATGAACACCTACTGATTGAATTTTCACTTTAGGTCAATATTACAGTTCATCACCAAGAGGATGACTTTTGTTAAAACGTCTACTATGTAAATAAGTTGATTGGAGTGGAGACTGGGCGACTCCTTGGGGATTGGTGATGATCCAATATTACAGCAATGTAAAAAAGCACGGTCACTTATTTAAATAAGTTGAGTGTATATGTCTGGAAGTGATAAAATCAAACTTGTGAAATCTACATACTTTTTAAAGGCTTGTCATATAGTGAGGGAGAAGTAACACCAATAATTGTAAACAAGAATGGAACCCTTTGGTGTCTAGCTACGTCAAAGCCTTTAGAAAATTTAATTGAAAGAGAGCATACGAAAAAATGATAGAACTCATCAAGGAGTTAATTAGTTTTATTATGCATATTGATGTGCATTTAGAGGAGATTATTCATAATTTTGGTAATTTGAGTTATCTCTTTTTATTTGCAATTGTTTTTGTTGAAACAGGTGTCGTAATTTTCCCATTCCTACCAGGCGATTCATTGCTTTTTGCAAGTGGTGCATTAGCAGCAGCAATGGGCGCATTTGATATGTGGATATTAATTCCAGTGTTTTTGGCAGCTGCGATATTAGGGGATACGATGAATTATCATATTGGTCATAAAGTGGGAACGTCTATTCCACCAAAGAGCTTCCTTGGTAGAGTCGTTAAAAAAGAACGTATGGAAGCAGCAGAAAAGTTCTTTAATAAACACGGTGGAAAAACGATTGTCATCGCACGTTTTATGCCTTTCATCCGTACATTTATACCATTTGTTGCAGGGGCTAGTAAAATGAAGTATAGCTACTTCATTATGTATAATGTTTTAGGTGCAGTGTTATGGGTACTCAGCTGTACATTACTAGGTTATTTCTTTGGTAATATTCCAATTATTAAAGATAACTTCTCAACGGTTCTTATATTAATTATCTTGCTTTCGGTTATCCCAGCTGTAGTTGGTGCTATTAAAGCAAAAGCAAGTGGAAAATAAAAAAAGACAGTCCAAATGTGATAAAAAATCACTTAGGACTGTCCTTTTTTTGCTCATCATCAAAACGTCAATTAACATATATATTGCATACGTATTTTCGAATGTCATACCTAAACATCGGTGATTATCCATTTTATCTATTCTATATATTGAACAAGACCTTGGGAATCTTCCAGAACCGTACTTCGTGGTATATCGATAACTATGACACTTGAATAAGAATAGTCCATTGTATATGGTTCACGTTCTATCCCACGATTCATATCTAAAATACCTAATGTTGCATTTATACGAAAATAATTTACTTGTTTTGGTAAAGATCCAATAAATAGCTGGTTTTCTGCCACGTATACGTTAGGTAACGGTGCTTCGTTTGCAAGGTCAATACCTTCTATTATGAAAGGAAATTGATAATAGGTAACAAGAGCTTTCCCAGATTCAATACTATCATTATAACGTTGGCGAATCTTCAAGCTTAAATTGTCATCATTTATAACAACAGGTAATGTATTTCCTTCAAAGTTAATTTCCCATGTTTTCTTTTTATAGTCCTCGGTTAAATAGGAAGAATTGTATTCTTGATCATACTTTTGGATTTGATCGAACTTTTTCTCAACTTGTTTAATTTCAGAAGGAGTTAGTACTGGTATTGTTGATTCTGAAAAAAAGCTAATGTATAGGAAGGCAGTAAGTCCAAGTGAGATATAACTAATAATGGCAATCATAATACGTTTAGGTGTCCAAATATTTTTAGCTTTTTTACCTAATTTACTTAGTAGTAGAAAAATAGCAACTACGAATAGTAGTGGAATAAAAAATAAGAAAAATGTCGCTATCATTTGCGAGACACCTCCGATTTATCTGCAATCCAAATAGTGAGGCTAAAGCATAGAAGAGCTACGAGCAAATAAATAACACTAATCATAAGATTGGATAACAATATTAAATGCCTAAGATATGGTGATATAAAAATTAATATAAAGCCGAGCAGCATAAAAATAGATACAAGTATTTTTATAACTAGTGGTCCCTTGAAGCTAGTACCTAATAGTAAACCGATTGCGCCAAATAAACAGATGCTACTAAAACATAATAGTAATGTTGATGGTGAAATAAATATATTTTCTATTATAAAAGATTTCTTTTCCATTAAAGAAATCCCAAATACTTGTAAATAATAAGTCGAAATCATAATGATGACCGCAATAAAACTGTAAATAATCATGACAAATATATTTGCAATGGCGCTAGATGTTCGACTAGAAATAGCAGATAAATCATCAGTACGATACGCTTTTGTTGTAAAGAGAAGTGCTACAATAAATGCCCAAATTGCTGTAACAATAAGAAACGTATCGATTGAGTAAATAGAGAATTGAATATTTAAATTTCCCCGCCCATGACCAGTAGATGCATTTCCAGAGCCAGATGTTAAAACTCCAAAAATGATTTGTACAATAACTAAAGAACTAAGGGCGGAAATATATAATTTTGCTTTCCATTTCACCTGTTTTTGTACAATTGTTTTAAGTGAAATATTAGTCAAAGATTGCATCAATATCACGTCCTTTTCTACTTGTTAAATACTTGCAGACTTCACTTGCGGTAAGGGACGATATCGTAATGCCTTTTGTTCGAAGCGTTTCTTCTGAGACGAATAGTTTACCAGCATCTACAATTGCTGAGGTCATCCCTGTTACAATCTTTTGAGCGTACACTTCCATCTCAGAGAGTAGATCTGCAAGTGCATCACTTGGTCCGCTTAGTGATATGAGCTGTTCCTTAAATTCATCTAAAGGTGCATGTGCAATGACAGAGCCATTATCTATTAGTAAAATTTCTTCTAAAATAGATTCCATCTCTTGTAAATGGTGGCTAGTAATTAAAAATGTTCGTGGAAAGGCAAGGTACTCCTTTAAAATCGCCCTGTAAAAATCTGTACGAATCACTTCGTCCATACCATTCATCGGTTCATCTAAAATCGTTAGTGCGCAGCGACTTACTAATCCGTAAACAAGGTTAAAGGTTGCTAATTGCCCCTTAGATAGTTGCTGATGCTTTGCTGTGAGATCTATACCTGCATAATCGAGCATGCGATAAGCTAGCTCATTTTGCCAATTAGGATAAAAATCGGCCCCCATCTTTAAAATATCTTCAAGCGACAAGTAATCAGAGAAGCTTAATCGATCATCGATAAAAATCATGTTGGCAGCAGTTTGAATATTATTAAAGGGATTTTCATTAAATACTTTGCATGACCCACTTGTAGGCTTTAGGTAGCCTGCAAAAATATTAAGTAAAGTCGACTTACCAGCACCGTTGCGACCAATAATACCGATAATTTTCTCTGCATCAATAGCGCAGGTTACTTGCTGAAGTGCATGACGACGTCCAAAGCTTTTAGATAACTCCTCACATTGAATAATATTCATTCCAATCCCTCCTGTGTTTTTCGAATAAGCACTAGCAATTCTTCATCAGATACAAGTAAACGTTTTGCCTCTAATACGATCTCTTGCGCCATTTTCGTCAATATTTCGTTTCGACGTTTCATTAAAATTCGTTCCTTTGCATCCGTAGAGACAAACATACCTAACCCCCGTTTTTTATATAAAAGTTGTTCTTCAAGTAAGATTGTCAGCCCTTTACCAGCTGTAGCAGGATTTATATTAAATAATTCAGCTAGCTGGTATTGTGAATAGACCTTCTCGTCCGCCTGTAATCGTTCGGCAATGATTTCGTGCTGTAGCCATTCGGCAATTTGAATATAAATAGGTGTTGTACCATCTAGATGAACGAGCATCGAAAAACCCCCTTTCAGTCCTATGTAACATAGTGCATTAGTGTTGTAATGTACTATAAATCAAAATTTGGAAAATGTCCATATAAAATGGAATTTTCGGATAAGTCGACTCGAGAAATTTTTTGGAAGGATTGAGCGAAAAAAGGTCATTCTTAGAAAGGAATAAATAATATATGTGGCGAAGCATAGGAGCAAGGTATTTGTGTAGGTAATAAATTTTCTTAGTTTATTACCTAAAGTTGTAGATTGTACTTTGTGTGTAGCATAAGGAAAAGTTGATTGAAGTGAAGGCTTGGTGACTCCTTGGAAATCAGTGTTACGGATGACCAACATTCTACCGCTGCCGCTTCGCTTTCGCACAAAAAATAATTGTTGTTGCTGCCGCTTCGCTCACGTCCTATTTTCTTATATATAATGTTAATTATTGTTAGAAAAATTTTAGACAGAAGCAGATAGTAATGAAAAATGCTATAATATTAATTACTAGAAAATGGAGAAATGGGGGCGACGAAATGGAAGTATTTATCGGCAGACAACCTATTTTTAACCTTCATGAACAAATCGTTGCGTATGAATTATTATATCGTAGCAAAAACGTGAATGCTTTTCCGATGGTTGATTCAGATGCTGCAACAATTGATGTACTAGTAAACTCATTTCTTTCAATTGGCATTGAAGAGGTAACAAAAGGCAAACCTAGTTTTGTTAATTTTACAGAAAACTTGCTTATGAGTCCCTTAAATGAATATTTAAATCCATCGCAAGTTGTTATTGAGATTTTAGAGGACGTCCCACTTACACCTCAGTTAGTAGAGAGAGTCATTGAGCTGAAATCATATGGGTTTAAAATTGCATTAGATGATTTTGTTTTGGATAATGAGGTACAAGTTTATGATGAGTTATTTGCTTATATCGATTTTATAAAAGTTGACTTTTTATTGTCACCGTTACTTGAGCGAATGGAAATTGAAAATAAAGTGAAAGAAAATTTCCCTCACATAAAATTGCTCGCAGAGAAGGTCGAGACACGTAATCATTTTGAAGTGGCAAAACATTCAGGCTATGAATTATTTCAAGGCTATTTTTTTGAACAACCTCAAATAATTACAGCGACCGATATACCAGCTAATACTATTCAATATTTTTGTATAATTGCATTATTAAAAGAAGAGGAACCTAATGTTCAGTTATTAGCTGATAATATTGAGCGTGATATTTCATTAACGTATAAGTTATTGCAAATGGTTAATAATTCAGAGATGCGATCTAAATCCAAGGTTCGTTCGATAAAACAAGCGATTTTATTGCTCGGCGTTTCAAATTTACGAAAGTGGATTTATTTATTGGCGATGCGAGAAATTGATGTGAATGCAGATAATGATCTTTTTAAAGAAGTCATGTGTACATCGTTATTTAGAGCAAAAGTATGTGAGAAATTGGCCAAGCTTTCCTATAAGAAAAACTTCTCTGAATATTTTTTAGTTGGGATGTTTTCTTTGATAGACACTTTGTTGCAAAGACCGTTGATGGTTATTTTACAGCAGCTACCTTTTTCAGAAGACATAACAGAAACGATTTTAGGTAATCAAACTGAAATGACGCCTTATTTGGAATTCAGTATTGCATTAGGTAAGTTAGATTGGTCTACTTTAGAAAATTTAGCTCCTCAGCTCAATATTGATTTAACAAAAGTCGATCTTTTATACCATGAAGCAATGGAATGGGCAGAAAAATCTTTATAAACAAGGATTTGATCTAAAATGTCCTATAGTGGAAATTGCAGTTAAGTATATATTTTAGTGAAAAGTCAAAAATAAGCTATCTTAAAATTCTTTTTTAGGTAGCTTATTTTTTATGTTTTATACATTATTGGGCTCATC
This sequence comes from Lysinibacillus sp. NPDC094177, assembly GCF_050279145.1. Taxonomy (NCBI): domain Bacteria; kingdom Bacillati; phylum Bacillota; class Bacilli; order Caryophanales; family Bacillaceae; genus Lysinibacillus; species Lysinibacillus sp. NPDC094177. The sequence continues at coordinate 127,301 of NZ_JBNNTW010000010.1, forward strand.
ATTTTATAGTAGAGGATGACATTTGTTGAAAATTATGAAATGTGTATAGTTGATTGGAGTGGAGACTAGGCGACTTCTTAGGGACAGCAATACCCCCACGTTATGATGATGAACAAAATTATAAAAATACATATTCTCTTCATCAAGACGAAGTTCTCAATGCGAAAACTATTTGCTATAATCATCACGTCTTTAAAAAATTCTGATAGTTAAAGTGGGCGTGGGGGAAATGAATCATGATGTAAGGGAAAGCATTGTGGAGTATGTGTACGTCATAGTAGGAGCGGCAATTATTGCTATTGGCTTTAATGTATTTTTATTACCAAATCAAGTAGCTTCTGGCGGCGTAAGCGGGATTAGTACAATTTTACACGGTTTATTTGGTTGGAATCCTGGTTTTGTACAATATGCATTCAATATTCCATTATTTATAGCAGGTGTATTATTCCTTGGAAAAAAGTTCGGGATAAAGTCATTTATTGGAACAGTGACATTACCGTTTATTGTATTATTAACGAACGGATGGGGGCCTTGGACAGATAATCCTTTACTCGGGGCCCTTTTTGGGGGAATTGTTGTCGGTTTGGGAATAGGACTTGTCTTTAAGGGGAATGCTTCTACTGGTGGCACTGATTTACTAGCGCAAATTATTACAAAGTATACCGGATTATCGCTTGGTACAAGTGTACTATTTATTGATGGGATTATCGCAATTAGTGCAGCAATTGTTTTTGACTTAGAGAAAGGTTTGTATGCCCTAATTGGACTTTATGTCACTACAAAAACAATTGATATTATTCAGCTCGGCTTTAGTCAGTCTAAAATGGTTTACATTATTACGATGAAACAAGATGAGGTACGTGATGCCATTTACGCCGAGATAAATCGAGGAGTGACAAAGTTGCCTGCAATAGGTGGCTATACAGGGGAAGCACGACCAGTACTTATGGTTGTTGTTTACCAAACAGAGTTCACAAAGCTGAAACAACTCATTAAAAACGTTGATCCATCAGCGTTTGTTATCGTTTCTAATGCTTATGAGGTGTTAGGAGAAGGTTTCAAACGTGCATAATTTTGGTATAATGTCAGAGAAAGATACTTATTTCCTTTGAGGAGGGGCACTAATGAAAAAGGCGATGTTAACATTAGCGATTGGTTCAGCAATCTTTTTAGCTGCTTGTGGTGGAGGTAAAACGACAACAACTGAAGGTACAAAAACTGCTGCTCCAGATGGCGAAAAAATTGCTATGAAATCTTGTATTACTTGCCATGGTGGTGAGCTACAAGGCCAAGGAAATGCACCAAAAATTAGCGATGTAGGCTCTCGTTTAACAGAAAAAGAAATTTTAAATGTTATTGAAAATGGTAAAGGTGCAATGCCTCCTGGTGTTGTTAAAGGTGCAGATGCAGAAGCAGTTGCCAAATGGTTGGCTACTCAAAAATAAAATGATAATGAAACTAGCGGGCTGGAGAACCGCTAGTTTTTTATATTTTGCAGAATTTTTTAGTCAAACTGACAGAGTGTAAATACATTTCTTTTATACATAGACATGCTAAAATAAGGTGAAACTGCAATCAGAACGGCTGATTGCTAGTTTAACCAATCGGAGTTTACAGACAATTAATGGCCACGATAAGTGGCAATTTACTGACTGTTTACGCGGGATAAAACATATTCAATTCCTTTGAATGGAGGCTACTAAACATTGGTCGTAGTATTAACAAGAGATGTTATGGAGAAGTTTAAGTTAGAACTATTAGCTGGCGAGGAAGGAATAGGAAGAACGATTGTTACTAGTGATATTTCAAGACCGGGGCTCGAGATGGCGGGGTATTTTACGCATTATCCTGCAAATCGAGTACAATTGCTTGGAAAAACAGAGCTTTCTTTTTTTGAAATGCTACCTGCAAATGTAAAACTGGAGCGGATGCGTCTACTGTGTTCGCAGGATACACCAGCTATTATTATTTCTCGCGATTTAGAGGTACCTGAGGAACTTTTACAGGCGTCCAATGAAAAGCATGTTCCTGTATTTAAAACACATATGACAACAACAAAATTTTCGAGTAGGCTAACAAACTATTTAGAAGGTCGATTAGCACCAATGACTGCTGCTCACGGAGTTTTAGTTGATGTATACGGCATCGGTGTACTTATCATAGGAAAAAGTGGTGTAGGGAAAAGTGAAACAGCACTTGAGCTTGTCAAGAAGGGGCACCGTCTAGTGGCTGATGATTGTGTGGAGATTCGTCAGGAATCAGAGAATTTTTTAATTGGTAGTCCACCACCTCTTTTAGAACATTTACTCGAAATTCGAGGCATTGGTATTATCGATATTATGACACTCTTTGGGGCAAGTGCGGTACGGCCGTACAAACGGATCACATTGATTATCGAGTTGGAAATATGGGATCCAGAAAAAGTATATGATCGTTTAGGTTTAGAGGAAGAGAAAATGAAAATCATTGATACGGAATTAACAAAGTTAACGATTCCTGTAAGACCTGGACGAAATGTATCTGTTATTATTGAAGTAGCAGCAATGAATTATCGTTTGAAAAAGATGGGCGTTAATGCAGCCGAGGAATTTTCAAGACGATTAGATGAGGTGATCTCATCAACGGATGAGTTAGACGACTAATCGTTTTTAATTAGGGTTCATTTGCAAGTGCAATGAATTGATTTTGAGAGGAGAACAAGATGGACTTGTTATTATTAGAAATTAATCCGATCGCTTTCCACTTAGGACCTATCCCTGTTCGTTGGTATGGGTTACTAATTGTATCGGGTATTATTTTAGCTTATTTTGTGGGACAAAGAGAGGCCGTTAAGAGAGGCTTACCCGAGGAATTTCTTGCGGATTTATTACTATGGGCTGTTCCTATATCCATAGTATGCGCACGTATTTACTATGTATCGATGCGCTGGGATTATTATAGTGAAAACCCAGAGATGATTATTCAAATCTGGAATGGTGGTATCGCTATTCATGGTGCACTTATTGGGGCATTTTTGACAGCTTACATATTCACTCGTAGAAGAAATATAAGCTTTTTACGAGTAGCGGATATTGCGGCACCGAGTATTTTAATTGGACAAATAATTGGCCGATGGGGAAATTTTATGAACCAGGAGGCTTATGGTGGTCCGGTATCACGCGAATTTTTAGAAAATCTAAGGCTGCCGGATTGGATTATTAATCAAATGTATGTTGAAGAATTAGGAACATACGTACATCCTACTTTTTTATATGAATCCGTCTGGAACTTTATTGGGCTAATAATTTTATTAGTATTACGCAAAGTAAATTTAAATCGCGGTGAAATATTCTTCAGTTATATAATTTGGTATTCAATTGGTCGCTTCTATATAGAAGGTATGCGTACAGATAGCCTATATTTAGTAGGGGATTTACGCTCAGCTCAAGTTGTTTCGATAATAGGTATTGTAGTGGGTCTTGGTGCGATCATTTACCGACGTATAAAAGTAAAACCTGCAGTGAAGTATTTAGATGATAAATAAGGGGTGCAAAGCATGGCTGTAAAGGCATTACTATTTGATTTTGATGGTACATTACTCAATACAAATGATTTAATCATTCAAACATTTATGCATGTTTTAAATGAACGATTTCCCGGGCAATATTCGCCAAAAGATTGCTTGAAATTCCTTGGGCCGTCCTTAAAACAGACATTTAGTGACATTACTCCTGGTGAAGAGGACGCAATGATGGCAAAATATCGTGAATATAATGAACTACATCACGATGAACTTGTCACTCAATATCCTGATGTTGTATCAACTTTAGAGCAATTAAAGGATATGGGTATCAAGTTAGCGATTGTGTCTACAAAGCGTAATGGGATGATTGACCGTGGTCTATCTGTACTAGGCGCAAGTCATTTATTTGATATCCTTATTGGCACGGATGATGTGAAAAATGTAAAGCCTGATCCAGAGCCAGTTTTGCTTGCGCTTGAACGCCTCGGTGTAAACAAAGAAGACGCAATTATGATTGGTGATAATTCTCACGATATTGAGGCAGGACACAATGCTGGAGTTAGAGCGGCTGGTGTCGCATGGGCATTTAAAGGTGAGGAATACTTACAGCAATTCAAGCCGGAATATATGTTGCATCATATGACGGATTTATTTGAAATTGTGAAAGTGGGGTAAGTAAATGGCACGTAAAACAGAACGCTACCGTGTCGAAGGAGCAAACTCGCTTTGGAATATTTATGATACGGTGTCCTTTTGGAAGGTGATGAAGTGTTTCGTTGTCATTCAAATTGGACGCTTCACACCATTTTTACGTGTGAAAAACTGGTTGTATCGAACTTTGTTAAAAATGGAAATCGGTGAACAAACTTCTATAGCTTTAATGGTTATGCCAGATACAATGTTTCCAGAACGTATTCATATCGGTGACAATACCGTTATAGGTTTCAATACGACTATTTTGGCGCATGAATATTTAATAGAGGAATATCGTCTTGGAGATGTTCATATTGGTAATGAAGTAATGGTTGGAGCCAATTCAACGATACTACCAGGTGTTACGATAGGTGACGGCGCGATTGTGTCAGCTGCAACCCTAGTCCATAAAGATGTGCCAGCAGGCTGTCTAGCAGGCGGTAACCCTATGCAAATTATCTATACAGCTGAACAGATGGCAGAGCGCAAACGCAATGAAGTAGTGGAATGGTGCACGCCTAAAAAATAATAATATCTACACTGTGCGAGCTTTGCTATGCACAGTGTTTTTTATTGATCAACTATTGTAACAATGAAATTAAAGTATGACATACGTTTTAAAAGAATGACATTAACTTTTTAATTTTATCACCCAACTTTTGAAAATTATCCACTAACTTTCGCATTTTATCACCCAACTTTTGAAATTTATCGACTAACTTTCACGTTTTATCACCCAACTTCTGTATTTCACATAGTTTTTTGTCTAAAGGTTTACAATTCTAAGGAGAGAAAAACTTGCTATGCCGAATAAAGTTTAAATTTATTTATTTTCGAGTATAATTAACAGAATAATCAGTGTTTAAATTGTTCAATAATTCAGAGGAATTTGCATTGACTGAAAGGGATAAATAAGTTAGAATTCTTTCATAATCTAATTCTCTAACACTCTAGTGAGTTAAAGTGAAACGTAAGGAAGTGTCAAAATGTCGTCGATTAAAATGTTTGAGAAACCACTTGGAATGCGCGATACATTTCCGCAAATATTTGAAAAGGTAGAGGCTGTAAGAAACACTGGACGAGACTTTTTATGCAGAAGAGGCTATGAATTTATTAAAACGCCTGCAGTTGAGTATTTTGATACAGTCGGAAAAGCATCAGCAATTGCCGATGCACATTTATTTAAATTAGTAGATAGCCAGGGCAACACGTTAGTACTACGACCTGATATGACAACTCCGATTGCACGTGTAGCAACATCAAAATTATTAAAAGAGATGATTCCAATACGCCTCGCTTATTTTGCTAGTGTCTTTCGCGCACAGGAAGCGGAAGGTGGACGCCCAGCTGAATTTGATCAGATGGGGATCGAGTTAATTGGAGACAATTCTGTATTTGCTGATGCTGAGGTTATTGTTACGGCAATGGAGTTATTAAAGCAATTTGGATTAGCGGAATTTAAAGTGACGATCGGTCATGCAGGTATATTAAATTGTATCTTACAAGATTATACAGAAAGCGTTGAACAACAAAATATACTTCGGACACTACTTGTGCAACGCAATTATGTAGGGTTTGAAGAAGCAGTAGATTCATTTGATTTACCTAAAACAAAATCCGATGCATTATTGCAATTTATTGAAGAAGCTATGAATGTAAAAGAAATTCAAGATATTGAAAAATATGTGCGCAAAAATGACGCATTAGAATATATGCAGCAGCTCGCTAAATTACTAGCAATTGCAGACTTAGCGGATTATGTAGCCTTTGATTTTACACTTTCTAGTCACATGAGCTATTACACAGGAATGTTATTTGAAGTGTTTGCAACTGGCAGTGGCTTTCCATTAGGCAATGGGGGACGCTATGATGGTTTGCTGGAGGTATTTGGCTCAAAAGTAGGCGCTACAGGATTTAGTATTCGCGTTGATCGTCTATTAGAAACACTTGATGGGCAATGTGACGAACGACAAGAAGCTACAGTTGTACTATTTGAGGAAGAACAATTTGAAGCGGCTCTTACAAAGGTGCAGACACTACGAGAAGCTGGTAAACAAGCTACCTTACAGTTAAGGAGTAGCCTTGTTGATGAAGAATCTTTTTTAGCACACTTTACAAAAGTAATTGTTGTCGGACAGGAGGACGTTGACGGTGAATGAATTAACGATCGCTATGCCGAAGGGACGCATTTTTGACGAGGCATATCAAATGCTTATAGAAGCTGGCTTTAATTTACCAGAAGAAGTCGAAATGTCCCGTAAATTAATGCTTGAAATTCCAGAAGAGAAAATTCGTTTTATATTAGCGAAGCCAATGGATGTTCCTGTTTATGTTGAGCATGGTGTAGCGGATATTGGTATTGCTGGGAAAGATGTTTTGTTAGAACAACAACGAGAAGTGCATGAATTACTGGATCTGAAAATAAGTACTTGTTATATCGCATCAGCAGGCTTACCTAATACGACAATGAATGAAATTGCACCAAGAATAGCGACAAAATATCCTAATATTGCAATGAAATATTATAAGGGTATTGGAGAGCAAGTTGAAATTATTGAGCTAAATGGATCGATTGAATTGGCGCCCATGATTGGCTTAGCAGATCGAATTGTCGATATCGTTTCAACAGGTCGGACGCTGAAAGAAAATGGTTTAGTGGAGTATGAATTTATCACAGACGTATCATCACGATTAATTGCCAACCCAGTAAGCTATCGCATGAAGAGTGACCGTATTATCGATCTTGTGAAACGTTTAAAAAAATGTGTTAAATAAAAATGTTTACTATTGGAAGAGGCACATTCCTAGAATTAAAGGAGATTAATCCTATGAAAATAACCAAGCTAGCAAAAGGTATTTCCTTAAAAAGACCACTTGAAGGTGGAAATGAAGAACAGTTAAAGGTTGTACGTCAAGTATTAGCAGATGTTCGTGCACAAGGTGACGCGGCGATTCGTTTTTATACAGAGAAATGGGATGGCTTTGCCCCTGACCATTTACGTGTAACGAAGGAAGAAATTGAAGAGGGCGCAAATTTAATTGATCATCAGCTTTATGCTGATTTAACAGAGGCTGCCCAAAATATTCGCTTGTATCACGAACAGCAAAAACGTTCAGGTTATCGCTTAGAGCTTAAAGATGGTTCTTGGCTTGGGCAACGAATTACCGCGCTCGATGCAGTAGGTCTTTATGTTCCAGGAGGTACAGCAGCATACCCATCTTCAGTCTTGATGAACGTTATTCCTGCACAAGTTGCAGGTGTCAAACGCATTGTTATGACATCTCCAGCAGGTCGCGATGGAAAATTACCTCCCGGTGTACTTGCTGCGGCTCATATTTTAGGGGTAGAGGAAATATATAAAATCGGTGGAGCTCAGGCGATTGCGGCTCTTGCATATGGCACAGAGACGATTTCTCCAGTTGATAAAATTACAGGTCCAGGAAATATTTTTGTAGCATTAGCAAAACGTGAGGTATTTGGTGAGGTTGCGATTGATATGATTGCAGGCCCAAGTGAAATTGCAGTGCTGGCAGATGACACAGCATTTGCTGATGAGATAGCGGCAGATCTTCTATCACAGGCTGAGCATGATAAATTGGCTTGTGCCATTTTAGTGACAACTTCTGAGCAATTGGCTAAAAAAGTAGCTGATGAGGTGGAGAAGCAATTAACCACTTTACCGCGTGAAGAGGTAGCGCGTGCATCTATCGAAAACTTTGGTGCTATTTATGTGGCTGAAACGATGGCAGATGCCATAGATGCAATTAATTCGCTAGCACCTGAGCATTTAGAAATTGTCACAAAAAATGCTGAGGCTGTATCTGAACAGGTAAGGCATGCAGGTGGTATTTTCATCGGTCGTTATAGCTCTGAACCAGTAGGTGATTATTTTGCAGGGACAAATCATGTGCTGCCAACGAATAGCACTGCACGCTTTGCAAGTGGCTTAAACGTCGATGATTTTGTGAAAAAATCGAGCGTCGTCTTTTATAGTGAAAAAACTTGGGCAGAAAATGCACCGAAAATTGCACGTCTAGCACGTATGGAAGGCTTAGAGGGCCATGCTCGTGCAGTCGAATCACGTGGATGGGAAAAGGAGTAGCACAATGACTGATAAGAAACGATATGCAAAAGTTGAACGTACAACAAATGAAACTCAAATTTCAGTAGCTATCGATTTAGATGGTGAAGGAAAGGCGAATATTAAAACGGGTGTTGGCTTTATGGATCATATGCTAGACCTATTTATCAAACATGGGCTTTTCGATGGGACGATAGAAGCGAACGGTGATACATATATAGATGATCATCATACAACAGAAGACCTTGGAATTGTACTAGGACAAGCTATTCGTGAAGCGCTCGGTGATAAAAAAGGAATAAAGCGTTACGGCACAGCATTTGTGCCAATGGATGATGCGCTAGCACAGGTCGTGGTGGATTGCTCGAATCGTCCGCACTTAGAATATCGTGTGCCACAGTTGAAGGAAAAGGTCGGTAGCTTCGATACTGAATTAGTACATGAATTTTTGTGGAAGTTTGCACTTGAGGCTCGGATGAATGTTCATGTCATCGTTCCTTATGGACATAATACACATCATATCATTGAAGCTATATTTAAGGCGTTAGCACGTGCCATTGACGCAGCAGTGGAAATTGATCCACGTGTTAAAGGTGTACCATCGACTAAGGGGCTGTTAACGTGAAAATAGGTGTTATCGATTATGGAATGGGGAATTTATTTAGTGTTGAACAGGCATTAAAACGACTTGGCTGTGAGGTTGTTGTCACGGCTGACGAAAGAGTGCTGGATGCAACAGACGCATTATTGCTTCCTGGTGTTGGAGCATTTCCAGACGCCATTAAACGTTTAGCTGAAACGAATTTAGATCAATATTTACACAAGGTGAAAACTGAAAATCGACCACTTCTCGGAATTTGCTTAGGAATGCAGTTATTATTTGAGCAAAGTGAAGAAGTGTCCCAAACGAAAGGTCTGGGCTTTTTTAAAGGAAGTATTAAACGATTTAGTGGTGACAACGCTGGGCAACAGTATCGTGTGCCGCATATGGGATGGAATGAGCTTGTAGTGACAAAGCGTCCTACATGGATAAAGGGTGAAGTAACGGCAAAGCATGTTTATTTTGTGCACTCATTTTATGCAACTGATATCGATGAAACGGAGCTCGTTGCTTATGCGGACTATCATGGTATTAAGGTTCCAGGCATTGTGGCAAATGGCTCTATTACGGGAATGCAGTTCCACCCCGAAAAGTCAGGTGAACTAGGTGTGTATTTATTAGAGCAATGGTTGAAAGGGGTGGCATCATGTTAACAAAGCGCATTATTCCATGTCTTGATGTGAAAGATGGGCGTGTTGTAAAAGGTGTACAGTTTGTGTCGTTACGTGATGCAGGTGACCCTGTAGAGCTTGCCAAGTTTTATGATGAGCAAGGGGCAGATGAGCTTGTGTTTCTAGATATCTCGGCATCACATGAAGGACGTGAAACAATGGTTGATGTCGTACGGCAAACTGCAGCTACATTAGCAATTCCATTCACAGTAGGTGGTGGAATTCGTACATTAGAGGATATGAAACGTATTTTACGTGCAGGTGCCGATAAAGTATCAGTGAATACTTCTGCTTTAGAGCGACCGGAGCTTATTAAAGAAGGTTCTGACTTTTTTGGCGCACAATGTATTGTTGTAGCTATTGATGCCCGCTATAGCGAAGAAGATGCCACGTGGATGGTTTATACGCACGGAGGTCGAAACAAAACAACATGGCGGGCAACTGAATGGGCGAAGGAAGCGGTTCGCTTAGGTGCTGGTGAAATTTTATTAACGAGTATGAATCAGGACGGTGAGAAATCAGGTTTTGATTTAGCGTTAACAAAAGCTGTGAGAGAGGCTGTGACAGTTCCTGTTATTGCAAGCGGCGGTGCAGGAAATGCCGAACATTTTTACGAGGTATTAGCTGAAGATGTCGATGCAGATGCAGCACTTGCCGCATCCATCTTCCATTATAAAGAAACGAGCGTAGCACAAGTAAAAGAGTATTTACGTGAAAAAGGAGTGGCAGTAAGATGATTGACAACATTAAATTTGATGATAAAGGTCTTGTCACTGCGGTTGTACAAGATGCTAATACAAAAGAAGTACTAACTGTAGCATATATGAATAAAGAATCATTGGAGAAAACACTTGAATCAGGAGAAACATGGTTCTTCTCACGTTCACGTCAAGAGCTTTGGCACAAAGGGGCAACGAGTGGTCATACGCAAAAAGTTGTGTCTATCAAGACGGACTGTGATGGTGACGCATTAGTTGTGGACGTAATTCCTGCTGGTCCTGCTTGTCATAACGGAACAACTTCTTGCTTTACAGAGATTATTCAGCAAAATGCCAAGGTCGGATCTGTTGAGATTCTTTCTAAACTTGTAAATGTCATCGAAAAGCGCGAGCAAGAAATGCCAGAAGGGGCGTACACTACATATTTATTCGATAAAGGAATCGATAAAATCTGTAAAAAAGTTGGAGAAGAAGCAACTGAGGTTGTTATAGGTGCAAAAAATCGCGATGCAGAAGAAGTAAAATGGGAGGCAGCCGATTTAATTTATCATCTACTAGTGTTACTACAAGAGCAAAAAGTAAGTGTATATGACGTGTTACATGTGTTAGAAAAACGTCACGAAGAGAAATGACGGCATATTGCTTATTGTATGGTATAATAGAAGTTACTGTGTAAAGGAACGTATAATACGTTCCTTATTTCTTGTTTCGGAGGAAATATTTTGGAAAAGAAACGTCAAAAAGAGAATCAAACGAATATAGTGTCGTTCATTCCAACAGGCGACTATTATTATAAAAAATCAATTCAAGCAATGAATAGCGGACAAATGAATAAAGCCTATAAATATTTACAGCGAGCAGTTGATTTAAGTCCTGATGATCCAATGATTTTATTGCAATTAGCGATAATAGAGTTAGAGGGTCAACGTTTCGAGGAAGCGTATGATCTTCTTCGTCGTGCCTATCAGATAGATCCAGACAATCCAGAAATTATTTTTTACATGGCAGAGGTTTCAGGATGTGTCGGTATTATACATGATGCTAAACGCTTTGCAGAGCAATATTTACAAATTGAGCCAGAGGGTACTTATGCAGATGAAGCTGCTGAAATATTAGAGTTTGTTGATTTTGAGCAGGATGATTTTGATGAGCTTGAAGGTTCTGCTGAAGACTTATATCGGCAGGAACAGGCGAGACGTTGTATGGAAAAGGGAGATTTCCCTGAAGCTATTAGTATTCTAGAAGATTTAATAGAAGACAAACCAGATTTTTGGTCAGCTTATAACAACTTAGCTCTTGCCTATTTTTATGTTGGTGAAGCAGAACAGGCGAAGGCTCTTCTAAACACTGTATTACGTGAAAATAAGGGGAATTTACATGCACTATGTAATTTAACGGTTATTGCGTATTATGAAAAAAATGAAGAAGATTTAAAGGATCTTTTAGAAGTGCTTGTAAAAATTCAGCCATACTTATGGGAACATCGCTACAAGCTGGGCGCAACATTAGCGCTCGTAGGACAATATGATTTAGCATTTAAATGGTTGCGTAGCATGCAAAAACGGGGCTATGTCGGCGATGCTGGCTTTTACTTTTGGTTATCACATGCAGCTTATTTCTCAGGACATGAATCAATTTCAAAGAGTGCTTGGGAGCAGCTACTTGAGCAAGATCCTGATAAAGAAGGCTTTGAACCTTGGCGTCAAGAAGAAAACGGATATGCACTTGATGCATTAGAGCATGACCGTGATTATATTGTGGATAAACTGGAGAGTAGTTATCCAAGTGAGCGCATATTTGGTTTATTTTTACTTAGCTGTACAGCGCATAAACAGGAAATTATTGCGCATCCAAAATGGATAGACGTTGAACAATTTGATTCATTTGAAAAGCTATTCCTCGCTTATGCACTAGGACATCAATTTGATATGAAAAACAAAGTAGAGGCTAGCTTTATACGAGCGGTAAGTGTGCCAGAAATATTACTAGAACAATATGGCAAGCTTACGACATTAATTGCACCCATGTTCCAAATGTGGTTTGTGCTTTGTGAGCAAGCATTGATTAATAATTATCGTTTTACAAATCCGGCAGCTATTGCAGGAGCAAATGATTATTTATTTCGTTCTTCCCGAATGCTCAAGGTTACAAAAAAGGAGATAGCTCAACAATACGGGGTATCAGTGTCAACTTTATCGAAGTATATTGAAGAAATTTTAATGTTTTTGCCAAACAGTCATAAGTAGACTGTGAGCAACATAGTTGAATAACTTTTTACTTTCACATACGATGAACATACTGAAGTTATTATAAAAAAGTAATTTGTTTAGGGGGAAGTTTTTATGTCAGAAGAAAAAATTTATGATGTTGTAATAATTGGTGCAGGTCCGGCTGGTATGACTGCAGCTGTTTATACATCACGTGCCAACCTTTCAACTTTAATGATTGAACGTGGTATCCCTGGCGGACAAATGGCAAATACAGAAGAAGTAGAAAACTATCCAGGATTTGATACAATTTTAGGACCTGAACTGTCTACAAAAATGTTTGATCATGCTAAGAAATTTGGTGCAGAATATGCATATGGCGATGTAACTGAAATTATTGATGGTGAGGAATATAAAACAATAAAATCAGGTACTAAAGAATATAAAACACGCGCAATTATTCTTTCTACAGGTGCAGAGTATAAAAAAATGGGCGTGCCTGGTGAAAAAGAACTTGGGGGCCGTGGTGTCAGCTATTGTGCAGTATGTGATGGTGCATTCTTCAAGCAAAAAAATCTTGTTGTCGTAGGTGGCGGGGATTCTGCTGTTGAAGAAGGCGTTTATTTAACTCGCTTTGCTGATAAAGTAACAATTGTGCACCGTCGTGATAAATTACGTGCACAAAAAATTCTCCAAGATCGTGCCTTTGCTAACGAAAAAATTGATTTCATTTGGAATGCAACAGTCAAAGAAATTAATGAGGCTGATGGTAAAGTTGGAAGTGTAACATTACAATCAACTGTAGACGGTACAGAATCTGATTTTGCTACTAATGGCGTATTTGTATACATTGGTATGCTACCGTTAACAAAACCATTTGAATCTCTAGGCATTTTAAATGATGCTGGTTATATTTTGACAAATGATAATATGGAAACAACAGTACCAGGTATCTTCGCAGCTGGAGATGTCCGTGAAAAATCACTTCGTCAAATCGTTACAGCAACAGGTGACGGAAGTATTGCAGCGCAAGCAGTACAGCACTATGTGGAAGAATTATTAGAAAAAATTAATGCTTAAAATGGATTATTGATAAGGGCAGTCTACTCCCAGAGTAGAGAAGAGTGCCCAAAATCAGGCTCATTATCAATAATTGTGAATGACATTATAAAAAATGTGTGCCATTTATATAAGTTGATTGGAGTGGAGACTGGGCGACTCCTTGGGGATCAGCAATAGAGGAACGAAGGCTAAAACCATCACGTCCTGTGATAACGCCTTCGTGACCAACATCCTGCTGCTGCCGCTACGTTAGCACTTCGCTTTCGCGCAAAAAACACCTGTTGCCCCAAGCGGCTCATCGGACGCCCCCAGGAAGCTCTGCGCGAAACCGAAGCGGCAGCGATAAAAGCGCCCAGTCGGAACGGAAATCAACCACACGTTATGGAGAAATGCCCAAGATCATTATCTTAAGGGAAAAAATACAATTTTAATACGGTTTTAATATAGTTGTAACTTGAATGACATATAAAAGATGTAATATAAAGAGTGTAATTAGCAATCCCCCTTTTATTTTGTTGAGTAGGTTGTTTCCGCCAAATAAGGTGGAGCAACCTATTTTTGTTGTGAACGGAAATTTTGATTTTTTTATGGCGGAGTTTCATATGCTTAAGTAGAGGCAAAAAACATGCTTCCCATATGTATCGGTGAAGTTAAAAATGCAATGCACCTAAAGTTTAGAATTGAGGACAAACCTTGTTTGGTCTTGCTATAATAAAAGGTAGAATGCAAAAGAGATTAGAGGTGTGCCTATGCAAAGAATCGCAAATTTAATAGCCGTAAAAGACGGTCAAGTATTATTACTTCAGAAGCCGAGACGTGGTTGGTACGTAGCTCCTGGCGGTAAAATGGAGAGCGGGGAATCGATTTATGAGGCTGCTGTACGTGAGTTTCATGAAGAAACAAATGTCACACCAATAAATGCTCATTTAAAGGGTGTTTATACGATGGTTATTAAAGAAGATAATAAGGTAGTCGACGAATGGATGCTATATACATTTGTTGCAAAGGATATAGAAGGAGTACCGTTTGAAGAAACTAGAGAAGGCAAACTTGCATGGCACCCAGTAGAGGATTTAAACCATTTGCCAATGGCTGAAGGTGATCGAACAAACTTACAATTTGCCATCTCACAATCAGGCATTCAGTACGGTACGTTTGAATATACGACTGATTTTGAATTACTTCATGAGAAAATACAAATATCAATAGAACAATAAAGGAGCTGCTGACAGTGGTGGTTGAAGGCCAAAAAAGTTCACATGAATTGGTTATTATTACAGGAATGTCTGGAGCAGGGAAAACAGTAGCTATTCAAAGTTTTGAGGATTTGGGGTATTACTGTATTGATAATTTACCACCAGCGTTACTCACAACATTTTTAACTCTACTCAGGGATTCGGGTAAAAATATTACACGTATAGCTGCTGTCATGGATATGCGTGGTGGCGACTTTTTTGATTCTCTTATTGGCGCCCTTGACCATATACTTAAAGAAGGCGATATTGTTGCACGAATATTATTTTTAGATGCAGATGATGCAACTTTAGTTAGACGTTATAAGGAAACAAGACGTGCACATCCATTGGCTGTAAATGGTTTACCATTAGATGGCATTAAACAAGAACGCAAGCTTTTATCGGAAGTAAAGGGCCGCGCTAAATTTGTCTATAATACATCTAATATGAAGCCAAAAGAACTACGTGAAAAAATTGCTAAAGAATTTGCTAGTGATGCTGATAATATTTTCTCCGTTAATATCATGTCTTTTGGATTTAAGCATGGTATGCCGATAGATGCCGACTTAGTGTTTGATGTTCGTTTTTTAAAAAATCCATATTATGTAGAAGAGTTACGTCCTAAAACAGGTTTACAAACTGAGGTATCATCTTATGTACTGGCACTTGAGGATACTCAAACACTCATCCAAAAATTAACGGATTTGTTTGAGTTTATGATTCCACTCTATAGACAAGAGGGCAAATCACAGCTTGTTATTGCTTTTGGATGTACTGGGGGACAGCATCGTTCGGTAACATTAGCAGAATTTTTTGGGGCATATTTATCTGGTAAGGAAAATACTGTTATTACGCATCGTGACATCAATCGTAGAAAGGATTGAGTGAATGGGAAAGAAGCGGACAAAACTTGTTGTAATAGGTGGTGGTACAGGGCTTTCTACGTTACTACGGGGGCTCAAACATCACCCATTTGATATTACTGCAATTGTGACAGTAGCTGATGATGGTGGCTCTTCAGGACGCTTACGAGATGACTATGACATTCCACCACCTGGTGATGTCCGTAATGTTATCGCGGCGTTATCGGATGTTGAGCCGCTTGTAGAGCAAATGTTCCAATATCGATTTTCAGCATCGGAAGATTTACGTGGTCATTCATTAGGTAATTTAATGTTGACTGCTTTAACAGATATTACAGGGGATTTTAACCATGCCATTAGTGAAATGGGAAAGGTTTTAAAGGTTCATGGTCGCGTTATACCAGCAGCCAATAAAAAGATAAATTTACACGCAGAACTTGAGGACGGTTCAATAATTGAAGGTGAATCTAAAATTCCAATGGCTAAAAAACCAATTAGTCGAGTTTTTTTAGTGCCTGAAAACGTGCAACCGTTACCAGAGGCTATTCGAGCAATCAATCGTGCTGACTATATTTTAATTGGTCCGGGAAGTTTATATACAAGCATTATTCCAAACCTTCTTGTCAAAGAAATTGGGGAAGCTGTTGTAAAGGCTAAAGGAAGAAAAATTTACGTTTGTAATTTAATGACTCAAAAAGGTGAAACCATTTCCTATACTGCAGGTGATCATGTGAAAGCTATATATAAACATGTAGGAGACTCCTTCATTGATTCTATTTTAGTAAATGACGTAAAACTACCCCTTCCTGTAAAAGAGCTTTATAAGGAAGAATGTGCGGAGCCAGTAACGTTTGACGTTTCAAAGCTCGAAAGTATGGGATTAGAAGTTATTAAACGAGATATTGCCACAATTCGCCCAGATGGGACGGTTCGTCATAATGCGGCCAATGTTGCAGAATGGCTTGTAGATTACGCAAATATCTATAAACAAGAAGTAAGTGAATTATAAAGCGCTTATTGTATATGATAAGATGGACATATACATAGAACAAAAGGTTGAAAGGGGGGCGTGATATGTCTTTTGCTTCTGAAACGAAAAAGGAAATAACTCAAATAGAAGCGGACAATCATTGTATGAAAGCAGAAGTATCTGCCCTAATTCGTATGAATGGTTCATTATCCTTTGCTAATAAACAGTTAAGCTTAGACGTACAAACTGAAAACGCTGCAATCGCAAGAAGACTTTATACGATTATGAAAAAGCTGTATCCATATAATGTAGAGTTACTTGTTAGAAAAAAGATGCGTTTGAAAAAAAATAACGTATACATTTGCCGTGTAAGAGAAGGTGCGCGTGAGCTACTAATTGATTTAGAAATCATCTCAGACGACTTTCAATTTAATCATACTATTTCTCGGGAGCTCATTAAAAAGAGTGGTCAAAAAAGAGCATATTTACGAGGTGCATTTTTAGCGGGTGGCTCTGTCAACAATCCTGAAACATCTGCCTACCATTTAGAAATTTATTCATTATATAAAGAGCATGGCGAGGCTTTAATGGATTTGATGAATGAATTTGAGCTAAATGCAAAAACAATTGAACGGAAAAAAGGCTTTGTAACCTATTTAAAGGAAGCGGAAAAAATTTCTGATTTTCTTAATATTGTTGGAGCTCATCAAGCAATGATGAAATTTGAAGACGTTCGCATTTTACGGGACATGAGAAATAGCGTTAATCGCATTGTCAACTGTGAGACAGCAAACTTAAATAAAACAATAGGTGCAGCATTACGTCAGGTAGAAAATATCCGATTTATTGAGAACTCAATAGGCTTAGATCAATTGCCAGAAAAACTTCGTGAAATTGCACGATTACGAGTAGAATATCAAGATGTAACCCTAAAAGAGCTTGGTGAAATGGTATCAAGTGGAACGGTTAGTAAATCAGGTGTCAACCATCGATTACGGAAAATCGACGAGATTGCCGATGCATTAAGAAGCGGAGAAAAAATTGGTGGTTGAATATTCATACTTTTCAGGTATGAATATGATACTTAATCTCGTATTGTTCTTTTGTCAGTAAGTAAGGTAAGATAAAAATAATAAGATGAACGGTAGTAAAGGGGAGTTTTAAGAATGACCGAGAGAAGAGTCCATGTAAAATTAAAATTAGGACTACAAGCTAGACAAGCAGCGCTATTTGTACAAGAAGCAAATCGCTTTAGCGCCGATATCTTTCTTGAGAAAGATGAGAAAAAAGTAAATGCTAAATCTATTATGGGTGTTATGAGCTTAGCCATTGCAAAAGGAACAGAGGTTGTACTTAGCGGTGCTGGTAACGATGCTGAGCAAGCGGTTACAGCATTAGCAGCACTAATCGAAAAAGAAGATTAAAAACATATGATGCAGAGACTGTCCAAGCTTACATGTTGGGCAGTTTTTTTTGGTTTTTGCGCAGAACTGAAGGTCAATGTCAATGCCCCGCCGCTTTAATCGTCGAAGTGGCGGATAGAATAGCCGGAGTGACGGAAGGAAGAGTCGAAGTGACGGAAAGAAAGGCCAAAGCGATGGAAAGAAGAGTCGAAGTGACGGAAAGAAAGGCCGAAGCGACGGAAAGAAAAGGACCCGACGGAAAGAAAAGCCGAAGCGACGGAAAGAAGAGCCGAAGCGACGGAAGGAAGAGCCGAAGCGACGGAAGGAAGAGCCGAAGCGACGGATAGAAAGGCCAAAGCGATGGAAAGAAGAGTCGAAGTGACGGAAAGAAAAGGACTCGACGGAAAGAAAAGTCGAAGCGACGGAAAGAAGAGTCGAAGTGACGGAAAGAAAGGCCAAAGCGATGGAAAGAAGAGTCGAAGTGACGGAAAGAAAAGGACCCGACGGAAAGAAAAGCCGAAGCGACGGAAAGAAAAGCCGAAGCGACGGAAAGAAAAGCCGAAGCGACGGAAAGAAGAGTCGAAGTGACGGAAAGAAAGGCCGAAGCGACGGAAAGAAAAGGACCCGACGGAAAGAAAAGCCGAAGCGACGGAAAGAAGAGCCGAAGCGACGGAAAGAAGAGCCGAAGCGACGGAAAGAAGAGCCGAAGCGACGGAAAGAAAGGCCAAAGCGATGGAAAGAAGAGTCGAAGTGACGGAAAGAAAAGGACCCGACGGAAAGAAAAGCCAAAGCGACGGAAAGAAGAGTCGAAGTGACGGAAAGAAAGGCCAAAGCGATGGAAAGAAGAGTCGAAGTGACGGAAAGAAAAGGACCCGACGGAAAGAAAAGCCGAAGCGACGGAAAGAAGAGCCGAAGCGACGGAAAGAAGAGCCGAAGCGACGGAAAGAAGAGCCGAAGCGACGGAAAGAAAAGCCGAAGCGACGGAAGGACAGACGCTTCAAACTTCCTGATCGTGGATAGAACGGTCAAAGTGAAGGATAGCCCCATCAAACCATACATAGATTTGATGTCGAACAAAAAAAGACATCTCAGAAATTAATCTGGGATGCCTTTTATTTTTTATTTACGGTCGTTACGATCCATAATTTGGTCGATTAAGCCGTATTCTTTTGCACGCTCAGCAGTCATGAAATTATCGCGGTCTGTATCTCTTGCAATGACTTCAAGTGGTTGACCAGTGCGCTCTGATAAAATACCATTTAATTTTTCACGTAAGAATAAAATACGTTTTGCAGCGATTTCGATTTCAGTTGCCTGACCTTGTGCACCGCCAAGTGGTTGGTGAATCATTACTTCAGCATTCGGTAATGCGAAACGTTTGCCTGGCTCACCAGCAGCAAGTAGGAAAGCACCCATAGATGCTGCCATACCTATACAAATTGTTTGTACTTGTGGCTTGATAATTTGCATTGTGTCGTAGATTGCCATACCAGCAGTGATAGATCCACCTGGTGAGTTGATGTAAAGAAAGATATCTTTATCTGGATCTTCTGCTTGTAGGAATAGAAGTTGAGCAACAATTGAGTTTGCAACGTTGTCGTCAATCGCACTTCCTAATAGGATAATACGGTCTTTTAGTAGTCGTGAATAGATGTCATACGCACGTTCACCACGACTTGTTTGTTCAATAACTGTAGGAATTAAATTCATGTTAAATCCTCCTTATAAAACTAAATTCGATTACTTTTGCTGAAAACATCCTTTGTATTTCAGCTGTAACCTTATCATACACATTATAGTCAGGGAAGGTCAAATGTTAACCCTGCTAAAGTGAAATTAATTAAATCAATTTCGCCTTGCTGTAATGTAGCTGTCGCTGCACTTCACTTGCACTTTTCCACAGATAAACAATATGTTATGAATTGTGCCCAGGCCGACGCGATGTCAATCATCTTGGTAATGCAACAGGACGTGACATTTTTACCGAAGCAGGTCAGTTAGCCATTTTTCCAGGATTTGAAGGTATTAGGCTAACATCCTTAACTTCATTCAGTAGGTGTTTAGACGGACACTTGCTGAATGGCGAAAAAAAATTAAAATGTTTTACATTCTATAGTTGAATTATGTGCAAGACGTTTGTATAATTGATAAGGTCATAAGTTAAAGTACAGTACACTATTTTGCAGGTATGCTTCACATGAGGGTTATCTACATTATGCTTTACGTAAAGCCTAGGGTGAGTACTTTTTTTTTGTTTAATTGCCCTCGTGGTGTAATGGATAACACGTAAGATTCCGGTTCTTGCACTGGGGGTTCGATTCCCTCCGAGGGCGCCATTTTACTGATATTTGATATACTTTTACAACTCAATTCTCCTAATAAGTAGTTTAGCAGCCTGCTTAGTGGAGAAAGAGAGGGTAAATAATGGGAATACTTCCTAGTTGGCATTATTCCCGTATTTGTTCCTTTCAAACCTTCAAAAAAGCAACAATTCCAAATTATTTTTTAGTGAACATACTGTACGTGAAGACTAGTTTATACTGGTCGAAAAAAAGAATCCTATCTGAGGGGATTCTTTTTTTTTTGCAAAAATATATCTAGTTTTAGCATCAATCATGAATGTATAAATATTCATTTTAGGTGTTATTTTCTTTTTTTCATGCCGTTTAATTCTAGAAAATCCAATTTGAATAAATTTTTATGAGAAAATAATTACTTTTATACGAAAGGTTATTGTCTAAAGAGAATAATGTTACTATAATTGACCTAATAGTATAACATTTCCGAATTGCTTAAAAAATAATTATATTCGGAAAATAATCGAATTAGGGGGAGTAGCTATGAAAAGAAGTTTATCTATGTTACTTGTGGTCGTAGCAGTATTTGTGTTAGTTCTAGCAGGTTGCGGCACAAAAGAAAAGACATCATCCGGTAGCGCGCCATCTGAAGATGGAGATGGTAAGAAAATTTATAAGGTAGGAACAGAAGCGACATTTGCACCATTCGAATCACTTGACGATAAAGGAAATATTGTAGGATTAGATTTCGATATTTTGCAGGCGATTGCTGATGAAATGGGCTTTAAAGTAGAGTGGCAAAATATTGGCTGGGAGCCAGTCTTCCAAACTGTTAAAAATGGTGAAACAGACATAGGAGCAGCAGGGATCTCAATTAATGATAAGCGTAAAGAAACATTTGACTTTACAGATCCATATTATGAATCTCGATTATTAATCGTAGTAAAAGAAGATTCCAAGGTTAAATCATTAGCTGATTTAAAGGATAAAAAGATTTCAGTACAAATTAATGCTACAGGTCATGAAGCTGCGAAAAAGCTACAGGGTGAATCGAGTCCAAATATTATGGCATTTGAAAATCAGCCAGTTGCTATCAAAGAAATGCTGAATGGTAATGTGGATGCTACGATTGGTGATAATGCGGTAGTTTATGAATATATCAAAGCTCATCCAACAGAGAAACTTAAAGTGATCGAAGATGATGCATTTGAAAAAGAATACTATGGATTTATGGTTCAGAAGGGGAATACAGAACTTTTAAATAAGTTAAATGAAGGACTGAAAAAAATTAAAGAGAACGGTAAATTAAAAGAAATTACAGGTGTAGACTTTAAGTAATAACTGTTTGCATGATGGGGTTGTCCTAAAAGAAATATAATATTGATATAAGGTGAAAATCCGCATAGACTCCAACGGGAAAAAAGAGACCCAGCAGAGATGGTTGGTAAAACTGATTTTGCGACAGGAGAACACTGATGCGGATTTTTTACTTATGAAGGACTTTTAGGCAACTCCTTATTTAATTTTTAAGGGGAAGTGGGGTTTTCGGATGGACATCTTTGACTTACGCTGGGACATAGTCTGGAACTACCGTGATATGTTTATACGTGGTATTGGTGTGACGTTAATTTTAACACTCAGTGGTTATTTTGGCGGAATTCTTTTAGGGCTATTTTTAGGACTTGGAAAATTATCGACTAGAAAATGGATTTATTGGCCGTGTAAGCTATATGTAGATTTATTCCGTGGGACACCGATGCTCGTACAAATTTTATTAATTCATTTAGCGGTGATCCCGAGCATTTTTGGACATTCATTAGGTTACTTTGTTTCAGGGATTACGGCACTTATCTTAAACTGTGCTGCTTACAATGCAGAAATTTTCCGCGCGGGTATTCAAAGTATCGCTAAAGGGCAAATGGAGGCAGCTCGTTCCCTTGGCTTAACACATAACCAAGCGATGCGAAAAGTCATTTTACCACAAGCTTTTAGACGTATGATTCCACCGTTAGGTAATGAATTTATTGCTTTATTAAAAGACTCATCTTTAGTAACCGTTATTGCGGCACCAGATATTTTATATGCAAGTAAGATCGTTGCCGGAGCTAGTTATCGTTTCTGGGAACCATATATAGTTGCGGCGGTACTATATTTAATTTTAACGTATGGTGTGACAAAAATTGTAGCGTTGATCGAAAAACGACTTAGTAATAGCTATGTCCCTCGTAAGGCAGAAGGGAGGGAAGCACGATGATTAAAATTGAGAATTTACACAAATATTTTGGCAAGCTTGAAGTATTAAAGGGCATTGATTATGAAATACAGGAAAAGCAAGTTGTCTGTGTTATAGGCCCATCAGGCTCAGGGAAAAGTACATTTTTACGTTGCATCAATATGCTAGAAGAAGTAACAGATGGTGCAATTTATATCGAGAATGTAAAGGTTAACGAGCCAAAAACAAATATAAATGCTATTCGAGCAGAAGTGGGCATGGTGTTTCAACAATTTAATTTATTCCCGCATATGACAGTTATAGATAATGTCACGATGGCTCCGATGCAAATCCGTAAAATGAGTAGGACAGAGGCAGAAGCACTCGGACATGAGTTGTTGAAAAAGGTCGGTCTTGATAGTAAGGCTTATAACTATCCTGAGCAGCTTTCAGGTGGTCAGCAGCAACGTGTTGCCATTGCTCGTGCTTTAGCGATGAAACCAAAAGCTATTTTATTTGATGAGCCTACTTCGGCACTAGACCCTGAAATGGTAAAAGAAGTGTTAGATGTAATGAAAAATTTAGCAGCTGAAGGTATGACCATGATCGTGGTAACACATGAAATGGGATTTGCTCGTGAAGTTGGTGATCGTGTCGTCTTTATGGATGGTGGTTATATTGTCGAAGAGGGAACACCTGAGGATATTTTTGGTAACCCACAGAATGAACGAACGAAAGCATTTTTAGGAAAAGTTTTATAAACCAAGAGCAGCCCCTTGTGATAATGCACCACATATGGGACTGCTCTTGTTTTTATTAATGAAGGGGATTTGTTGTAGTGCCGTATGCATTAAGCATCGTTTGCATATCTTGTTGAGAAAATTGAGGTACTTGATAGTAGCCATGCATATTTTGGTAAATAGATAATTCGTATGCCATTTCAATACAGTTGGGAATACTATCTGCAATAACACGTCGGACAACAGGGTTTGTAGTTTCTGTTGCTGCTGCAGTCATACCTTTTGCCAAACCTTTTTGAGCGCCAAGTAAGAAGCCAGAAATACATTCATCGTTGAGCTCGCTTGCATTTTGCATAGGCTTTTTAGGTTGGCCAGGATTCATTCCATATTTGAAATTATTCCCCGTCTCCATTTGATAGCGACCTGTAGGAACAGACGGATCATGACCTGTATTATAAGATTCCACAATAGTGTTATACATACCTAATGTGAAATTATATTGGCGATCCAAAATGCTAAGCAACTCTGTGTCCTTAACCTGTGGACGTAAAACAATGGATTGATTCATACAAGCAATAATTGCACCGATTGTTTCATGCAAGTCCATTTGCTCATGTCCACCATGATTTGGGCTTTGTTGTTGGTTGAATTGGTTTGATGATTCGTTATGAAACGATTGTGTCAAAAAAAGCGCCTCCTAAATATCATTGTTTGTTACAGTATTAAGTATGGCACGTTAAATAAATTTCATACGGTATTAATACATTTGCATATATGTAGAATAGAGATTTTTATTTGCTGCACATTAATGGTAAAAAAAGAATGGCTTATTACCAAATAACAAATGTCATTCCTAATTTTGGATGATAGCTAAAAGAAAACGAAGGAGGTTTTTAAATTGAAAAAAATATTTGGACCTATAGGAATTATCGTTATTATTTTAGTTGTATTGGCCTTACTTTTTATTCCAAAATACAATAGCCTTGTAACGGCTGAGGAAAGCGTAGTTTCGAAATGGGCTCAGGTTGAAAATCAGCTACAGCGTCGCTACGATTTGATTCCGAACTTAGTAGAATCTGTTAAAGGATATGCCAACCATGAAAAAGAAGTGATTGCTAGCATCACAGAGGCGCGTGCACAAATGGGAAGTGCACATAGTCCAAAGGAACAGGCGGTGGCTAATGATGCATTGAACGGAGCACTTAGTCGATTGCTAGTAGTCGTAGAAAATTATCCGAATTTAAAGGCAGATGCAAATTTCCGTCAACTAATGGATGAATTAGCTGGGACAGAAAATCGCTTAGCTGTTGCTCGAGAAGACTACAATAATGAAGTGCAGGCTTTTAATAAAACGGTCAAACGTTTCCCGGGCAATTTAATTGCGGGGATGTTTGGTTTTGAGCAGAAAGAGTACTTTAAAGCAGCTGCGGGTGCTGAAAAGGCACCATCTATAGATTTTAGCAGTTTAGGTAAACAATAATGAAACGGTTTATTATCCAACTTGCTATTGTTAGTATCATGTTTGCTTTCTCTATGAAAATGGCAGATGCCGCAATGCAGACACCGATGAAAAATACGTATATTCATGATTTTGCTAATGCCATATCTTCATCCGTTAAGGAAGAGCTCAATCATTATTCAGAGCAGCTAGACAAAGGTACAGGTGCTGAAATTATGATCGTAACTGTGGATATGATTAACGGAGAAGAACCAAAAATGTATGCAACAAAAATGATTCGTTCATGGGGCATTGGAGATGCCAAGAAAAATAATGGTGTTTTAATTTTAGCAACGTTTGGGCAGGGCGAAGGTAAAAATGATGTCGTCATTGCTGTAGGCCAAGGTCTCGAAGGAGCATTACCTGATGGCAAGCTGGGGCGCATTTTAGATACGGCGTTTTATCCAAATGCAAGTGCTGGAGACATTGATAAGGCATTTAAAGCAACGTACGCTGAAGTATTTCAAACTGTCGCGAAAGAGTACAATTGGAATGGAGAGATGCCTAAAAATACAGCTGACAATGAAGAAATGCCAACGTGGATGGTTATTTTAATCGTTATCATAGTACTTGTTGTTTATACATTTATTTCTAACGGAAGAGGAGGAGGGCCGCGTTCTGGTAGACGTGGCGGCTTTCCAGGTGGTTTTCCAGGTGGTTTTGGAGGGGGCGGCTCTAGGGGCGGTGGCTTTGGCGGATTCGGAGGCGGCTCATCTGCTGGCGGAGGAGCAAGTCGGAAATTTTAATATACTTTTAAAGTGAACTCATTGCAGTTCACTTTTTTACTGGTTTAAAAGGAAATTTTATTAGTCATTATCAATATTCAGTACAATACTAAAATTCTTAGCCATTTAAAAAAATAATATAAAAGACAGACTGTGCAGGAGTAAGCTTGCACAGTCTTTTTCTAGTTGTTGAAAAAGTTTTAAAGAGGAAGATGGAAGTATAACATCTGGCAATCACAAAGATGAAGTCGTGACATCGAGTGATAAAGAAGGACATTTTGCATTAAATAAAAATAAAAAAATATGGATATTGAATACACGTACCTCATAGACATGACTGGAAAGGCAATACAAGAGGTCTAGGATATCTCTTGTACTTGATCGCTTTTATCTCTTATTAAACTCTTTTAATTATTAAACCTAATAATTTACAAAAGTGCTAAATTTGTTATAATTTTATTGTATTGATAAATGCTATAACGCGGACTGATATAAGGGGGAATCATTTTGAAAAAAAGATTTTTATCAGCATCATTAGCAGTTATTTTAACAACATCTGTAGTCATTCCTGTATCTATGCAGGAAGTGCGTGCTGCCAATGAAACTAGCAGTCAAGTAGAAGTAAAAGAGGAACATCTATCTGCTAAGGAGTTTCTAGATTTTGCTGTCACAGCTCTAACATTCCAGCATGGATCAGAGACAATGCGTCAGCAAATCATTAAACAGTGGGTAAAAGGCGAAGAATTAAAAGATTTAAGTGCGAATATTAAACGTGATGAAGCGGCACGTATTTTAGTAAGAGCTTTAGATAAAGAGGAAAAAGAAACAACAATTGCTGAGTATCAAGAAAAAGCCAATAAGCTTGGTTTATTTAACGGTCTTTCAAATAGTGAAAAGATTTCTAAACAAGATGCAGTGAAAATTTTGAATAATGCTAAAAAAGTGAAAAACGGTGCCACTAATGAAGGCGTGAAAGAAATTTCCGTAGAAGATTTTATGAAAAATCCGGGGAACTTCGGCTATGAACTTTCACCAGATGGCAATTACATTACTTTTTCATCTGAATGGGAAAACCGTTCAAACGTTTTCGTGAAAAAAATGAATGATGATAGCGAGCCAGTACGTGTATCTAGCTCAAAGGATCGCGATATTGCTGGATCTTTCTGGAAAGATGATAATTTACTATACGTAAAGGATAAAGGTGGCGACGAAAACTTCCATATTTATTCGACAACATTCAATGGTAGTGAGGAAAAGGATTTAACACCTTATCCAAATGTAACAGTTGGGTTATTAAGTGGTTTAGAGGGCGTTAAAGACGAAATCCTTATTATGATGAATAAAGAAGATGCAAAAGTCTTTGATGTGTACAAGCTTAATGTGAAGACTGGTAAAACAACACATGTTGCTAAAAATCCAGGTAATGTTAGTAGCTGGTTAGCAGATCGTGATGGCAATATTCGAATGGCAGTAGTCTCAGACGGTGTAGTAGGAACGGTTCTTTATCGTGATTCAGAAAAAGATGAATTCAAGCCGTTTATTGAAATAGAAGCAGGGGACGATATAAACCCTTTTAGTTTTTCAAAAGACAATAAACATATTTACGCAACTTCTAATAAAGGAAGAGATAAAGTAGAAATAGTTAAATATGATCTAGATGGCAACGAAGAAGTAATTATGTCCAATTCAGAAGTGGATGTATCAGGTATATTATATAATGCTGAGAAAGATAAAGTACTGTATGGGGCATATGTAACGGATAAAGTACATTATCAATTCTATGACGAGGACTTTGAAAAACTATTCCGTAAAATTCAAAACAAATTAGGTGTTGAAGAAAGTGAATTAGGCATCAATGATTACAACAAAGATATGACAAAATTCATTGTTAGCGTTTCTAGTGACACGGTTTACGGGAAATATTATTACTACGATTCAACAACAGATGAAATAACAGAAATGGCAGCATTAAGCCCTTGGCTAAATCCAGAGGAGCTTGCAGAAATGCATCCAATTTCATATAAGAGTCGAGATGGCTTAACGATTAACGGTTATTTAACTTTACCGAAAAACAAAGAGGCTAAAAACTTACCACTAATCGTAAATCCTCACGGTGGTCCATGGGCACGCGATATGTGGGGCTTTAATCCTGAAGTACAACTACTGGCAAACCGTGGTTATGCGGTACTACAAGTGAATTTCCGTTCTTCTGCGGGTTACGGAAAAAAGTTTTTAGAAGCGGGTAATAAACAATGGGGTCTAAAAATTCAAGATGATATTACAGATGGTGTACAATGGGCAATTGACCAAGGGATTGCAGACCCAAAACGCATCGGAATTTACGGTGCATCATTTGGAGGCTATGCAACATTAGCTGGTATTACGTTTACACCAGATCTATATGCAGCAGCAGTTGACTATGTAGGTGTATCGAATATCTTTACATTATTAAATACAATCCCTCCATATTGGGAAACAATGCGTAACCAACTTTATGAGCGTGTAGGGCATCCAGAGAAGGATAAAGAACTATTAACAGCAGCTTCGCCTGTCTTCCATGTGGATAAAATTAAAACGCCATTATTTGTAGCTCAAGGCGCAAATGATCCACGTGTAAATAAAGCTGAATCTGATCAAATCGTTGAAGCATTACGTGCAAGAGGCGTTGATGTGGAGTACATGCTGAAAGACAATGAAGGTCATGGCTTCCGAAATGAAGAAAACCGCATCGAATTTTATAATGCAATGCTAAAATTCTTAGATAGTCATTTAAAAAAATAATACGATAGAAGACTGTGCAGGAAGTAAGTTCTTGCACAGTTTTTTCTAGTAAGAGGACTTATTATAAGGGATTAATACTAAGTAAGTTAAGTAAGAAGGAGGCATGCTAGTACGAGAATTAGAGAGTTGGCAAGTAAGGGGGATTACAGTATCTTACTTATAGATAACTGTTTCGTTTTATTATTACTTTATGGAGGTGCTGTAATTGAACGTAAAATTTTTTAGTCGAGCTAATTGTGGATTATGTGTAGAGGGACTGCATACATTAAAACTTGTACAGGAGGATCTAGATTTCGATATTGAAATTATTGATATTGAAGAAGATGAGAGCATACATGAAAAGTATATGTTAATGATTCCGGTAGTAGAAAAGGATGGGCAAGTTATACAATACGGCAATTTGGATTACGCAACACTTATGGAGCATTTGTGTAGCGAATAACAAAGGGGGATCTGCTTATGTACATACCAACGGCTTTTAAAATGAAGGATATTTCAGAGATGATAGCAGTTATTCAGGAGAACAGTTTTGCAACACTCTTTTCAACTCATGAAGGAATACCCTTTGCAACACATCTCCCTTTATTGTTGAATGACACAAAGGACTGCTTAATTGGGCATTTTGCAAAAGGGAATCCTCAATGGAAGGATATTGAAAATCAAAAGGTTTTAGCGATATTTCATGGGCCGCATTGCTACATATCTCCATCGTGGTATGAAACAAATCAAGCTGTCCCAACATGGAATTATGTAGCAGTACATGTTTATGGTGAAATAGAGCTTATCGAGCACAATGATGAATTAATGAAATCCTTCAACATTATGATTGAAAAATATGAACACGATAACAGTACATATAGCCTGACTCAGGTAGATGAACAGCTTGTTAATAATCTAAACAAGGGAGTTCAGGGCTTTAAATTAAAAATCTCAAGTATGGAAGGCAAAAAGAAGTTAAGTCAGAATCATTCTAACGAAAGGCAGCAATTAGTGATTCAAAAGTTAGAAGGAATCGAACATTCAAATGAGCAGCAAATCGCTTGTTTAATGAAGCAAAACATTAAGTGAATAAAATCATTTCTAAAAATTTCGTATCTCTCAAGCTATGTATGTAGCAGTGAAGAAGGAGCGGAATTTTTTTTATTTCTTTCAGCGGGTGTCCAAAAAACGCTACTGCCGCTACACTTTCGCACAAAAAACATCTGTTGCTGCCGCTACGTGAGCACTACACTTTCGCACAAAAAACATCTGTTGCTGTCGCTACGTGAGCACTACGCTTTCGCACAAAAAACATCTGTTGCTGCCGCTACGTGAGCACTACGCTTTCGCACAAAAAACATCTGTTGCTGTCGCTACGTTGGCACTACGCTTTCGCACAAAAAACATCTGTGGGCCTAGAGCCTCGGCGGATGTCTTTTACCCGAATCTTTAGCGGTAAAAACCACAATTCACAAATTGTTCAATGAAAGCGTTTAGAATTTGAACAGTTTGTGAAGACCTTCACATTAGGCTTTCTTTTTAAAAAAATCGGAGTAGAATAGGAATCAAGTAAAGGAATTGTTATAAAACAGTTTATAAAAATATCACATTTATTAATGGTTGTTATATTACAAAAACGTATTCGAAGGGAGATTTTACAATGTGGGTTATTACAGTATTTGAGAAAAAGGACGTTCGTATTTTTGAATACACAAATAAAAATGAAGCAACAAAAGCTTTAGGCGGATTTAAGAAAAACGCAATTTTATCTTTCACAAAATAAGCTAACTAAAAACTCGTAGCCATGTCTAATTGGTTACGAGTTTTTTTATGTTGAAAAACAAAATGGTAAAGAGATCTATGTGAACGTTGTGACGCTTTAAATGAGGAGGATTTCTGTTCCAGGTTACTCGCTTTGTTGTGGATGAACATGGAGCCGCTTCCTTCGCTTAAGTTGCTAACGTACCGACAGCAACAAAGCACCCAGCCGGAACGGAAATCAACCCCTCGTTGTTCCGAAGAGCCATACTCTATGACACCGGTTAAAGAATCCTCATTCCAATGAACCCCAACATAGGCGCAAATAGGTCACTATGCTTTAAATAATTTTTACTGCCAATACATAGCATTTACTTGCTCTTTATTATAAAGGGGATTATAATGAAATTGTAAGTGGGACATAATTTTAAATGGCGGGATAAAAAGTAACCCACCTCTATTGAAAAGGGAGTAGATAAATATGTTATCTGTAGCTGAGGCACAGCAAAGACTACTTCCAGAAATGTATACGCTTCTTCAATTGAGATATCGTATTTTACAAACAGTTCAGCTCATGCAGCCTATTGGGCGTCGTACACTTGCAGATTCACTTAAAATGACCGAACGAGAAATTCGTAAAGAAACGGACAATTTACGTGAGCAAGGGTTATTAGATTCTCAAAAATCGGGTATGGTATGTACAGATGATGGTGAAGAAGTTATTGACAAGCTACGAGCACTAGTCTATGAATGGTCTGGTCTTACACAGCTAGCTAAATTACTGGAAAACCATTTTGGCTTACAGCATGTAATTGTTGTTCCAGGTGATTACAATGAAGATGATACGATATTAACATTACTTGGAAAAGAGGCAGCACATCAATTTATGTCGACATGCTTTGATGATCAAATTGTAGCTGTTACTGGTGGAAAGTCGGTTGCATCACTCGCGCAATTTTTACACCCAACTGATACACACAACATCACATTTGTTGCTGCTCGTGGAGGTATTGGGCATGAAATGCAAATGCAAGCTAATACACTTGTCTCAACATTTGCCATGCAGATGGATGCACAGTATCGTACCTTGTTTTTACCGGAGCATTTAAGTGAGCAGGCCTATCAAGCAATGTTAACAGAGCCTATGGTAACCGAAATGATGAATTATTATGATCATGCAGATTGTGTCATTCATGGTATTGGCTCTGCAGAGGAGATGGCTGTTCGTCGTAATTCATCGCCGGGGGATTTACGGATTCTCGAAGAAAAGGGTGCAGTTAGTGAAGCATTTGGCTACTATTTCAATGCAGAAGGCGAAATTGTACATCGAATTCGAACAATCGGTATTCAGTTTGAGCAGGTTCAAAGAAGTAAGCAAGTCATTGCAGTTGCTGCTGGTAAACAAAAAGTGAAGGCAATGCTTTCGTACTTTAAGGTAGCACCAAAGCAAACGATTTTTATAACGGATGAGGTAGCAGCAAAAGCTATCGCTGAAGGTTTACCTTCTTTATAAATTACTATGTAACTCATATTTCAGTGGGTACTACAATACCCCTGAATGAGAATAAAGCCAATTGTGGATATTATAAATGTCCGAGGCAAAATAAATTATTTAAACAATATTGGAGGAATTGACAATGGCATTAAAATTAGCAATTAATGGATTTGGACGTATTGGACGATTAGTATTTCGTGAAGCTATGAAGCACGATGAATTCGAAGTGGTTGCAGTAAATGACCTAACAGATGCAGGTCAGCTTGCACACTTATTAACTTATGATTCAGTACACGGTATCTACGATGCTGATGTTTATGCAGATGGCGATTCTTTCGTAGTAAATGGAAAAAAAATAAATGTTTATGCTGAAAAAGATCCTGCTAATTTACCTTGGGGGGAACTAGGTGTTGATGTAGTACTTGAATGTACAGGTAGATTCCGCTCAATGGAAGAAGTAGGCAAGCATATTCAAGCAGGTGCTAAAAAAGCTATTCTTTCTGCTCCAGCGAAGGGCGAAATGCCAACGTTTGTAATGGGTGTTAACCATGAGGATTACAACCCTGAAACAGATGATGTCATTTCAAATGCTTCTTGTACAACGAACTGTCTAGCGCCAGTTGCAAAAATACTTGATGAAAAATTTGGTATTGAACGCGGTATGATGACGACAATTCACTCTTATACAAACGATCAACGCATCCTTGACTTCCCGCACTCTGATCCACGTCGCGCACGTGCTGGTGCAGTGTCAATGATTCCAACAACAACAGGTGCAGCAGTAGCAGTTTCTAAAGTATTACCTCAATTAAAAGGTAAATTAGATGGCTTCTCTATGCGTGTACCGACACCAAACGTTTCATGTGTTGACTTAGTAGTGGAGCTAAAAGCAGAAGTAACAAAAGAATCCATTAATGCTGCATTAAAAGAAGCTTCAGAAAACAAACTTAAAGGTATTTTAGGATACAACGAACTACCATTAGTTTCAATTGACTACAATGGTAACCATAACTCTTCAACTGTAGATGGTCTTTCTACAATGGTATTAGAAAATAGTATGGTAAAGGTTCTTGCATGGTATGATAACGAAATTGGTTACTCTACTCGTTTAATGGACTTAGCTTTATATATCGCAGAAAAAGGATTAAACACTAAATAAGTGTCATAATTCGATAACTTAAGTAAAAAGTGTGACATAATACAGCTTTTTGCGCACAAAAAGTATAGCCTTTATAATATCTAGAAGATATAATATACAAGGGTAATGGGAGTAAGGGAAATTTACCCTTACTCCTTTTTTATACGTAATATAAGGCAGATGCGTGAATGAATACATGCAAAAGGTGCTAACCTTATGACTGGTTATGTAATTGCAAGACATAGAACGTGACTTTTGCTACTATAAAAGCAAGTAAAAGGGTACATTCCAGAGCGTGGTTGATTTCCGTTCTGACTGAGCGCTGGATGATATTAGCTGAATAGGCTTGTTAAACAGAATCAATCCTATGTGATGATGGACCACATATTTTTATCTAATATAGTTAAGTGAATGATGTGAGGAGCCAAGAAGGGTGAATCCAGGAATTTCACGACTAAAAACTTTGAAGGGGGTTTCTTCATGTTAAATAAGAAGACGATGAAAGATATTGATGTAAAAGGTAAGCGCGTATTTGTACGCGTTGATTTTAATGTACCGATGGCGGATGGTGTGATTACTGACGAGACACGTATTCGAGCAGCAATCCCTACAATTGAATATTTAGTGGAACAAGGTGCCAAAGTAATTTTAGCTTCTCACTTAGGACGTCCAAAGGGTGAAGTAAAAGAGGATATGCGCCTAACTGCAGTAGGTGTACGTTTAGCTGAAGTAATGGGTAAGCCTGTTACAAAATTAGATGAGTCAATTGGTAAAGAGGTAGAAGAAGCTGTTGCAAACATGCAAAATGGTGACATGATTCTACTTGAAAATGTACGCTTCCACGCTGGTGAAGAGAAAAATGATCCAGCATTAGCAGAGCAATTTGCAAAATTAGCGGACGTTTATGTCAATGATGCGTTTGGTGCCGCTCACCGTGCACATGCGTCAACAGAAGGAATTGCAAAGCACATACCAGCTGTTTCTGGTTTCCTTATGCAAAAGGAATTAGATGTGCTAGGTAAGGCATTATCTAACCCAGAGCGACCATTTACAGCAATTATCGGTGGAGCCAAAGTAAAAGACAAAATTGGTGTTATCGAAAGCTTATTAGAAAAGGTAGACCATCTAATTATTGGTGGCGGTTTATCATTCACTTTCATTAAAGCGCAAGGCCATGATATCGGTAAATCTTTATTAGAAGAAGATAAAATCGACTTAGCAAAATCCTTTATTGAAAAAGCGAAAGAAAAAGGCGTGCAATTACATATGCCAATCGATGCAGTTGTCGCAAACGAATTTTCAAAAGATGCAGAAACAAAAATTGTAGATGTAGATGCTATTCCAGCGGATTGGATGGGCTTAGATATTGGTCCAAAAACAGCTGCTAAATATGCAGAGGTTATTAAAGATTCTAAATTAATCATTTGGAATGGACCAATGGGTGTCTTTGAAATGGATAAATTCGCGAATGGTACTAAAACTGTAGCTGAAGCTATGGCAACAACAACTGGCTATACAGTAATTGGCGGCGGGGATTCTGCAGCAGCAGTAGAAAAATTTGAAGTTGCCGATAAAATGGACCATATTTCTACAGGTGGCGGTGCATCACTTGAATTAATGGAAGGGAAAGAACTTCCTGGAATTGTGGCATTAAACGATAAATAATACATTTTGGGAGGCAAAAACGATGCGTAAACCAATTATTGCAGGTAACTGGAAAATGTATAAAACATTTGAAGAGGCTATCCAATTTGTCGATGCGGTACAGGACAAACTTCCTTCAAATGATAAAGTAGACGCTGTTGTTTGTGCACCAGCACTTTACCTACCTACGCTTGTGCAAGTTGCTAGTGAATCTGAGTTAGCCATTGGAGCACAAACGATGCATTACGAAAACGAAGGTGCGTTCACTGGGGAAATTAGTCCAGCTCAGTTAGCAAGCGTGGAAGTAGACTATGTTATTTTAGGACACTCTGAACGACGTGAATATTATAATGAAACAGATGAAGCAATTAATAAAAAGGTTGCAGCAGCACTAGCGCATAATATCGTACCAATTATTTGCTGTGGAGAAACGCTTGAAGAACGTGAAGCGGGCACTACTGAGCAAAAGGTTGCTCATCAAATTACGGCAGCACTTGCTGGATTTGGGGCACAAGAAGTGGAGCATATGGTGATCGCCTATGAACCTATTTGGGCAATCGGTACAGGTAAAACAGCTACAGCAGAAGATGCTAACCAAGTATGCGGAGCAATTCGTGCAGTAGTGAAGGAATTATATAATGCTGAAACGGCAGATGCTGTACGTATTCAATACGGCGGTAGCGTAAAACCTGAGAACATTCAGGAACTATTATCAAAAGAGCATATCGATGGCGCTTTAGTCGGTGGTGCAAGTTTACAACCAGAATCATATTTAAAATTATTGGAGGCGGCAGCAAATGCCTAAAAAGCCAGTAGCATTAATTATTCTAGATGGCTTTGCATTCCGCAACGAAACTTTCGGAAATGCAGTAGCACAAGCAAACAAACCTAACTTCGATCGCTTTTGGAATGAGTTTCCACATTCAACCTTAACTGCAGCAGGTGAAGCGGTGGGTTTACCTGATGGTCAAATGGGGAACTCTGAAGTTGGACACTTAAATATAGGTGCTGGACGTATTGTTTATCAAAGCTTAACACGTTTAAACAAATCTATTCGTGAAGGAGATTTCTTTACGAATAAAGCATTTTTGGATGCAATAGCACATGTTAAGGCAAATCAATCTAAGCTTCATATCATGGGCTTACTATCAGATGGTGGCGTACATAGCCATTGTGAGCATATGTTTGCACTATTAAAGCTTGCCAAACAACAAGGCTTAGATGAAGTTTTTGTTCATGGTTTCTTAGATGGTCGTGATGTTGGACCAAAAACAGCTTTAAGCTATATTGAAGAAGCTGAAAAACAAATGAAGGACATTGGCGTAGGTCAATTCGCTTCTATTCATGGTCGTTATTATGCAATGGATCGTGATAAACGTTGGGATCGTGTAGCCCTTACGTACAATGTACTAGTAGATGGTGTTGGTCAAACAGCTGACAGCGCAGCAAGTGGTGTAGCTGAATCATATGAGCGTGATGTAACAGATGAGTTTGTTATTCCATTTAGCGTTCAAGAGCATGGAGAAGCAGTGGCAACAATTGACGATAATGACGCTGTTATTTTCTTCAACTTCCGCCCTGACCGTGCAATTCAACTGTCTAAAGTGTTTACAAATAATGAATTCGATGGCTTTGCTTTATCAGCTAAACATCCAAAGAATTTAAAATTTGTGTCATTCACACACTACAGTGATGAAGTACATGCTCAGGTTGCGTATGCAAATGACAACTTAAAAAATACGATTGGTGAAGTGTTAGCTTCTAATGGCAAAACACAACTTCGTATTGCAGAAACAGAAAAGTATCCGCATGTTACATTCTTTATGAGTGGTGGTCGTGAGGAGAAATTTGAAGGGGAAGAGCGTATTTTAATTGCATCTCCAAAAGTTGCAACATACGATTTAAAACCTGAAATGAGTGCTTATGAAGTAACAGAAGCATTACTTGCAGAGATTGTAGCCGATAAATTTGATGGCATTATTCTTAATTTCGCTAACCCAGATATGGTTGGGCATAGCGGAATGTTAGAGCCAACAATCAAGGCTATTGAAGCAGTCGATGAATGTCTTGGTAAAGTAGTAGATGCAATCCTTGCAAAAGGTGGCGCAGCTATTATTACAGCTGACCATGGTAACTCTGATGAAGTTCTTACTTTAGAGGGGAATCCAATGACAGCTCATACAACAAATCCTGTTCCAGTAATTGTGACAAAACCAAATTTAATGTTAAGAAATGGTGGCATTTTAGCCGATTTGGCGCCAACCATGTTAGAATTATTAGAGGTGTCACAACCTTCTGAAATGACAGGTCAATCATTAATTGAAAAAGAGGAGAATTAATTATGCCATTTATTACACAAATCTATGCGCGCGAAGTTTTAGACTCACGTGGGAATCCAACAGTAGAAGTTGAAGTATTCACAGAATCAGGTGCTTTTGGACGCTCAATCGTACCATCAGGTGCATCTACAGGTGAATATGAGGCAGTAGAATTACGCGACGGTGACAAATCTCGTTACCTAGGCAAAGGTGTATTAAAAGCAGTTGAAAATGTAAACACAATTATTGCTCAAGAGCTAGAAGGTAACTACTCAGTACTTGATCAAGTAGTAATCGACAAAGCTTTAATCGAGCTAGACGGCACAGAAAACAAAGGTAAACTAGGTGCCAACGCCATTCTAGGTGTATCAATGGCAGTTGCACATGCTGCGGCAGATTACTTAGATGTACCTCTTTATCAATATCTTGGTGGATTTAACGCAAAACAACTACCAGTACCAATGATGAACATCATAAATGGTGGTGCTCACGCTGACAACAACGTGGACATTCAAGAATTTATGGTAATGCCTGTTGGCGCAGAATCATTCCGTCATGCATTACGTATGGGTGCTGAAATCTTCCATAGCTTAAAAGCAGTACTTAAAGCTAAAGGCTATAATACAGCTGTAGGTGATGAAGGTGGTTTCGCACCAAACCTTGGTTCTAACGAAGAAGCCATTACTGTAATTTTAGAAGCAATCGAAAAAGCTGGCTATAAACCAGGTGAAGAAGTAAAACTTGCAATGGACGTTGCTTCATCTGAATTATTCAATAAAGAAGATGGCAAATATCACTTAGACGGTGAAGGTGTTGTCAAAACTTCTGAAGAAATGGTTGAATGGTACGAGGAATTAACTGCTAAATACCCAATCATCTCAATTGAAGATGGCTTAGACGAAAACGACTGGGCTGGACACAAATTATTAACAGATCGCATTGGCGCTCGCGTACAATTAGTAGGCGACGATCTATTCGTAACAAACACGAAAAAATTAGCGGCTGGTATTGAGCAAGGCGTTGGTAATGCAATCCTTATCAAAGTAAACCAAATCGGTACGTTAACAGAAACATTCGAAGCGATTGAAATGGCAAAGCGCGCTGGTTACACAGCTGTTATCTCACACCGTTCTGGTGAATCTGAGGATGCAACAATTGCTGATATCGCAGTTGCTACAAACGCTGGTCAAATTAAAACAGGTGCTCCATCTCGTACAGACCGCGTAGCTAAATACAACCAACTTCTTCGCATTGAAGATCAACTTGGTTCAACAGCTGAGTATCTTGGTTTAAATTCATTCTATAATTTAAAATAAGCTATTACTTAGTAGCTTCACTAACATCGCCTCAAAGGTATACAAATACTTTTGAGGCGATTTTTTTATTGCTTGGGTGGGAATTGAAGAGGGGCCGCTTTTGGCAAAGTGATCGGGTAACTCAAGAAACTGCTCATGTAATGCTTTTATACATCTTTAGATGAACCAGAGAAATTGGATTTACTCTTTTCTCAGTATTAGAGCTAAGCAAGTGCAGTTGTAAGTCCATTATTATATATTTAATATTAGAAAAACATAAAATATAGGAGAAAAAAGCTTAGAAAATGGAAAATACAGTACTGAAAGGAATGTGGATACGATGAAAATTCTTGAAACAGATCGACTTTCCCTACGCCTACAAACAACAGATGATGCAGATTTTATCCTTGAGTTAATGAATGATCCATCATGGTTGCAGTTCATTGGTGATCGTGGTTTGAGAACAGTAGAGGATGCACGTGAATATATAGTGAATGGACCAATTCGTATGTACGAGCAATTTGGCTTTTGTCTATATTTAGTTGAAAGAAATGAAGATCGAAGCCCGGTTGGAATTTGCGGTCTAGTTAAAAGAGACTCGCTAGCAAATGTGGATATTGGCTTCGCTTTTCTACCTAAGTATTGGGGAAAAGGATACGCCTATGAAGCAGCTTCAGCGACATTGACATATGGTATAGATACACTAGGGCTAAATCGCATTGTGGCTATCACGACTCAAGATAATGAAGCTTCAGCAAAGCTACTAGAAAAAATAGGTTTGAAGTTTGAAAGATTAGTCCAGTTTTCCAATGATGCTGAAGAACTTAGACTTTTTTCATTCAATAGTGACTCGAAAACATTATGAAAGTAAAGGTGAGAATGTGAATATTAGAGAAGCGAATAAATTAGATTACCCGGAATTAAGAAAAATCTATCTGGAATCACGTCGTAAAAATTTCCATTGGGCGGCTTCAGAAGAAATGACATTAGACGATTTTGATAACGACACTATAGAAGAGCATATAATTGTAGCGGAAGAGGATAATCGTCTACTTGGATTTGCTTCATTATACTTGCCAGATAACTTCATCCATAATTTATTTATTAATCCAAATTACTTTGGTAAAGGCATAGGGGGTCAATTACTAAATGCCTCCATTGAAAAAATGAATAAACCATTAAGATTAAAATGTGTATCCGAAAATCATAAAGCGTTAAAATTTTATGAGAAGAATGGTTGGAAGAAGGTAATTGAAGAAGGGGAAAAGGAAAAATATTGGGTTATGATATATGAATAACGGATAAAGAAGGTAAGCCTTCATACAAGAGCGGTTTCGAGTCATTTGAAGGAGGTAGAAACGTGAATTTTAATATGAAGTAAGCTATTGATATTCTGGAGCGTACACCGCAAACGTTGGAGTATTTTTTAACTGGATAATCAGATGGGTGGCTACAAAGCAATGAAGGGGAAGGAACATGGAATGCACATGAAGTGATAGACCATCTGATTGAGGGGGAGAAGAACAATTGGATGCCACGATTATAATTTATCCTTAGGGAAGGTGAAGATAAGGCATTTCCTCCATTTGATCGATATGCTCACTTACACAAAGTGGATGAAGATACTATTAAACAAGCATTATTAGAATTTAAGGAGATTAGAGCTTTGAATATAAACAAGCTTCAGGCTCTTCTTAATCCTGATGTTCATCTAGAATTGAAAGGGCACCAACCTGATTTTGGTGTAGTAAAGGTAAAGGAATTGCTCTCTACATGGGTTGTTCATGATTTAACGCATATAGCTCAAATCGTTCGAGTAATGGCGAAGCGATATACAACAGATGTAGGGCCGTGGAGTGAATACTTAGGAATATTAAAAAAGAATTGAAGAATGGAGAATAAAGGATTCATTCCAAAACGTGTAGTTGATTTCCGTTCCAAGCTACTTACTTTCGCACAAAAACACATCTTGTTGTAGTTTCTTTGATTACTATAGATTAGAAAGAAACGCCAGAAAATACACACTTAAAGAAATGGTTGATTGGAGTGGAGACTGGGCGACTCCTTGGGGATTAGCGATAGAGGAACGAAGGCTAAAACCATCACATCCTGTGATAACGCCTTCGTGACCAACATCGTGTTGGCCCGAGACCCTGGAGCGAGCAACGCGAGTGAAGCGGCTCATCGGACGCCCCCAGGAAGCTTTGCTCTGTGCGAAAGCGTAGTGCTAACGTAGCGGCAGCAAATGTTTTATCCTGTGCGAAAGCGTAGCGACAGCAACAACAAAGCGCCCAGTCGGAACGGAAATCAACCCTTCTCTTTGCCGAAGAGACATACTTTAATAAAGCATGTGCACTAAACCTTACATTTCCCCTCAAAGATAATCTACATAAAAAAAGAGACAGTCTTCAGTGATTAACACTTTAGACTGTCTCATTTAACGAGAACCATGCATTATTATTTCTGTGCCCAATATTTGTCTAGCTCTCGATCTAGATATACCCAGCCCTTCCATGCAATATGAATCGTATCCATAATGAAATATGGGTCATAGTCATGGCCTGAGAAATCAACAAATGGAACACCATTTTCAGTCAACATCTGGTTCATTTTTTCGTAATATTTTTCACGACGATCAGCAGGATATTCAGTGTAGTCATACCAATGACCATTTACAGGAATAGAAACAAATAGTGGCTTTGCACCAGCATCCTTTAAAACATCAATGACTAACTGTAAATCCGCATATTCAGGTGAAGTCGTATAATCTTCGTCTTTTCGCATTCCTTTAAACTTAGAAATTTTAGCATTCACAAGTCGCTTATAAAACTTATTTTCAATCATTAGATCGTTGGATACACGTTTCTCGCCATAGTTCTCGGCATTTTGCAGTTGTTGCTCAAATGTTTGATCTACAACTAGTTTGTCATTACTTTTTAAATTATGTGGCTCTCGAGGGAATAGAGAGTAATACAAATCTTTTTTCTCTAAAAATGCCTTTTGGATATGACCTGCCATCATTGCAAGTCGTCCAATGATTGGTTTTTCCTTACCACCAGATAATTTATATTCATAAATTGTTTTGAGCAGCTCATCGCGACTTACAGTATCGAATTCAAGAAGGCGTTTCATTCCTCGATTTCGAAGATCTTCGTCAATGTCCTTATTGTATGCTAAATCATAAGCATGCAGCATCGAATAGTTAGGAGAAAAATGTAATTCATTCATTCCCTTTTTCGTAAACCATTGAGGGGAAATGATGAAGACAATTTTCTTACCCTTTAAATTCTTTTCCTGTGCAGCAAAATTTAAAAAGTGTGTAATAGACTGCATTCCACCACGCCCGACCATAAATGTCGTATACGGAGCATTTGTAGCTCGAGCATAATTATAAGGGTGGAAAGGATCAAAACGATTTAACTCTGAGGAGCCGTATAAAGGCATAGTATTAGGCTCCTGCAACATCCGCTCCTGGAAATACATTCCTTGGAACATTAATGGAGACATACTAGTTTTTGCTTGCTCTACATCTTCATCTGAAATCCAAGATTTTATCCAAGAATTAGGGAAGAATAAAAAGGCAGCAAAAAGAACAAATGCAATTAGTAATGATAGAAAGCCTTTCTTAATCATTGTCTTTCAGCTAATTCCGCTGCAATACGATTTGGCGTGTTCCATTCCTCACGGTTAAAGTCAGTAATTGGCACTGAGATATTAAAGCGATTTTCAATTTCCACTAATAAATTAATTGTACCGAATGAATCAAGAAGCCCTTCTTCAAATAAATCGATATCTGGATTTTCTAAAATGATATCGTCCTCACATAACTCTACTAGCATTTCTAAAACTTGTTGTTTATCCATAATAAAAATCTCCTTTATTGTTTAGACTGTGTTATTCAAAAAATAAACGATTAAAGCTGTTGATTAAAATAATGTCCCTGAGAAAATATAGAAACCAAAGCAAATGGCATTAAAAGTGATAAATACGCCTATTGCATGAGTCCATTTATTTTTTGGCCAAATCTTGCGCTTTTTATTCCAGCGTTCGAATTTATCGAAGCAAATAATTAACAAGGCATGGTAGAGACCGTAGACAATATAGTGCAATTCTAATCCGTGCCAAATACCCATTAAAAAGAACAGTAAAAAGTAGCCAAGATAAGAAACTGTATATCTGTTTTTAATCCATTTTTTCTTAGTCATCCAAAGTACGAAGCGCATATAAACATAATCCCTGAACCAGAAGGAAAGACTCATATGCCAACGGTTCCAAAAGTCTTTAATATTGCGACTCGAGAATGGACGGTTAAAGTTAATTGGCGTTTGAATACCCATAATGCGACTGACACCAACTGCAAAAGCACTATAGCCCGCAAAATCGAAAAACAAATAAAAACTATACATATACATATACGCTATTTGCCCTTGAAAAGGTGTCAAATAGTTATACGTTTGATTTGGTAAATAAATAAGTGTGTAATTGTATATTAAATAAGCCAAAATAAATTTATATAAAAAGCCTACAAATATATAATTGATCCCACTTAACAGCAGTTTTTGATAGTCTTGACCAGACGGCACTGTGTGAAAATCTTTATCGAAGCGTCTCCAACGATCGATAGGACCCGATGATACTGTTGGGAAGAACAGTAAGAAATAGGCAAGCTCGACGGCTGAAATTTTATCCTTAATTAATCCATCTCGTGTTTCTAAAATCATTTGTACAGCTTTAAAGGTAATATAGGATACCCCTAAGAATCCAAATAAATGATTAAGGCCAAACATTGGTAGAACCTTCACAAGCACAAGTGGAAAAATGGACAGTAGCACAGCGATTATAAATACAGAGGTGCTATTCTTCTGTAAGCGATATTTTTGGTAAACGATAATTAATAATAACTGAAATACTGTAAATAGTATAAGAGAAATTGATCCATTTAGGGAGTTACCAAAAATAAGAGCTAACACGACAATCGAAATAAAGATATTATAGCCTTTAGCTGATTTCCCACGTAGTCCTAAAATAATTGTTGGCAGTAACAAAATACCAATGATGATGAAAAAAATTATATTTCCATAAGGCGTCATACTGTTTCCATAACCGCCAATCCTTTACGATCAACTTTACCGTTAGTATTTAAAGGTAAAGTGTCAATGTATTTGAATGTTTTTGGAATCATATAAGATGGTAAATACTCCGATAACAATGCTTTAAGCTGCTTCGTCATTTTGAAGGCAGAGTCGGTCAATGGTTCTCGAAGAACAACATATGCACTTAGTGAAACAATCTCATCATCTTTTGAAACAGGTATAACAACACAGCTAGAAACATGTGGAAGATTGCCAATTTGTTTTTCAATTTCCTCAATTTCTAAACGATAACCGTGCAGTTTCACCTGAAAATCTTTTCGACCTGAGAAGAACAGATAGCCATCTTTTTCATAACCAACGTCTCCAGTTTTATAAATACGTTGATCCCCTATTGTAGGAAACGCTTTAAGTGTTAAATCAGGCGCACCAAGATAACCTGCACTTACAGTCGGCCCAGAAATAATAATCTCGCCATCTTCTTGCAAGGATAGATTAGGCTCAGAAACAGGGGCGATTGGTAGTTGGTCAAATTGCTCCAAAAGCTCCTTTGTTACTTCCACATAAGATACGGCAACAGTTGTTTCAGTAGGACCGTATAAATTAAAAATAGATGCTTGTGGGAAGCGCTGCATTAATTCTTTAGATACGGATACTGGTAAAACCTCTCCGCAGAATAAAAACGTATTTAAAGAAGGCATTAACTCCTGATCCCATTCCTTGTTCATTAAACATATCTTCGCAAAGGAAGGTGTAGAAGTCCAAACGCGAATGCCAGATGAAGCTAATGACTCAAATAACGCTTTTGGATTAGCAATTTGCTCTTGCGTAATAGCATAAAGTGTTTGCCCACTAACTAGTGCAGGATATAAATCCATCACAGATAAATCAAAGGAATAAGGCGCTTGATTTAAAAACACACCAGATTCTTGTAAAGGGAAATACTCATGCATCCAAGCAACAAAATGTGCTAAATTATCAGCTGTAATTTGGACACCTTTTGGCTTACCAGTAGAACCAGATGTGTAAATAATATAATGAATTTCTTCATCCTTAACCCAAGTTGAAGGCTCTGTCGAAACGCTAGCTGTTTGTGCCACAATATCACTTACTTCTACTACAGGGACAGATTGGTTCGAGCTTAATGTTTCCGTCTTTAGTAGCAAACAAGCCTGAGAAGCTTCTACAATAATCTGTAACCTTTCAGACGGTGTAGAAGAGTCAACCGGTACATACGGATGACCTGCTTTTACAGCACCTAAAAAGGCAACGATTTGTAAAGGTGACATATGCCCGTAGACGACGATAGGTTGTTGTCTTTTTAAATCAAGAGCCATTAAATATTGTGCTACACAATCAGAAAGATGCCAAAGCTCACCATACGTTAAGGAATCACTATTAGTTTGATATGCAGTTCGATCTGGATGCTGTTGTGCCACTTTTTGAATAGCCTCTAAAATACTTAACATAATTTATATCTCCTTTTCTTAAAATTCCGTATATATAAATGGTCCTGCATTCATATCATGGAAACCATGAATAAGAAACAAGAGCACCAAAATGATGAAATAAAATAACGTAAAGCCTATAAAACGTAAAAGCTCATTATTTTTAATGGATTGCATATATCCACCTCCAATTAAAAATGAAAAATGAATTATAACTTTGTAAATATACTAAATAAATAGATATTTTTTCAAGTTATTTCTAATTATTATTAAACATTAATTTAATTTTTAACACTGATTTGACGGATTGTAGAGAAAAATGTTGCTCAATTTCTATTTATTCATAAAATCATAAGATAAAATTAAGATTAAATTAAGGT
Organism: Lysinibacillus sp. NPDC094177; assembly: GCF_050279145.1. Lineage (NCBI taxonomy): Bacteria > Bacillati > Bacillota > Bacilli > Caryophanales > Bacillaceae > Lysinibacillus > Lysinibacillus sp. NPDC094177. The sequence goes on from NZ_JBNNTW010000010.1 coordinate 172,107, forward strand.
TTTTAGAAAATGTGACTAGAAATGAAGAGAAAAAATGGATTCTTAACCATTCTTAGTTTCATCTCAAATTGATTAAGAACCATTTTTATTATCGCCGTTTTTTAGCTTCATGTGTACTTAAAAAATCCTTAAATCTTGTTAAAGGACATTCGAGACCATTTATGCTACAAACGATTTTCATTCGTTATAGTAAGCATAATAAATGAAAGTAAAATCAAAGTAAATTCAATGGAAAATGTCAGTATTCTTTGATAAGAAGATAGGATGAGATGCATAGGGGATAAACAATATGGAAGAATAAAATATTAAGCAAAGATGAAATCGATAATCTTTTGGGGACTATTGCAAATACATACCATAAAGTTAATCATCTCAACTTATGATAACACTTTTATTTTTATCCCGCTTTAACGGGAAGTAAGTACCGCGAAAGCGAAGTGATAGGTAAAAGAATCCTATTTAGTAAATAACAGCATAGCTAAAAGTAAGGTGAGATTAACTGCCCGTAAAAGCCCGATCGGTGAAGACTAATAATCAGCGGTGGAAAAAGAACCCACCACTGATTAAGTTTCACTTTATCCCGCTTTAACGGGCAGTAAGCGAAGCGTTAGGTAAAAGAATCCTATTTAATAGATACAGCAATAGCTAAAAGTAAGAGCCCGATTGATGAAGACTAATCAGAGGGAATGAAGAATATCCCTGCTGATTATTAGTCTTCACTTATTTGAGAACTTTTAAAACTTTTTTTGACACGTAAAAATCAGTGCCGTTGTAGACATTGATTGTGTCAAATGTATACGTTTTTGCTGTCTTGTCCTTTTCGTATATTAAAATGTTCTTATTAACTGGGATTGTTACAGTTACATCATTTTTTTGTGCAATAAATGTAGGGTTTTCTTTATCAGTTAAATCAATTTTTGATGCATAGCCTTTTTCTGTGAATGCTTTTGTAGCTGGTATATATAAATCATCGGTAAGCTTATTTAAATCGAAGCCCATAAAATTTGCCATCGCATGTGCTAAATCTGTGTTTTCTACAAGTCCTGTAATTTTAGATGGTCCGAATGAGTATAAGAATACATCCTCACCAGTATGCCCACCGGTTGTGTAGCCAATATTGGCACGATTGGCAAGCATTTTTACCATTACTTTGCCCATGTCTTTAGCAGATTTTAATGTAGCAAGTTCGTCTTTAGAAAGATCATCTAATCCATAAAGTGCGGCAACTTCTACAATATTTGATTTATCTTCATTTAATTGGCTTAGCGCACCTTCAATTGTCATTTTAGCTTTCTTTAGAGGAGCGATAAAGGCAGATACAGGTGTGGTGGAATAAGTACTTGTCGTGTTGGCATTCCCCATTGTAATACCACTATTGCCGTGGTCTGTAACAGCAATGACCATTGTATTACCATCTTCTTTTGCAAAATCAACGGCTTCTTTGACTGCACTATCAAACGATAAAATATCGCTAATAATGCCAATTGTGTCATTAGCGTGAGCCGCCCAGTCCACCTTACTGCCTTCTATAAATAAGAAGAAACCGTTCTCATTCTTTTTAAGGGTATCAATAGCTTTACGTGTCATCTCAGCGAGAGTTGGCTCGGATGCTCTTGTTGCAGCACGATCTAAATCGTACGCAAGGGCACTTGGAGCAAAGCCTCCCCAAATTTTTGATTTTTTACTATTTAATAGCTCATCTCGTGTTTTAACGATGTCATAATTTTCTTCTTTGAGGACATCTACTAAATTTTCTCCATCTTGACGAGCATTTATAGCTGTGCCTGGCGCCAGAGAGTCAAAGCCGCCACCTAACACAACGTCAATGTTTTGATAAACTTGCTGCTCAGCGATGTCATCATATTGGCTTCTATGCTTCACATGTGTAGAAAAGCCAGCTGGTGTAGCATGCTGAATTTCAGAAGTAGCAATCAATCCAGTTGCCTTGCCCTGTTGTTTTGCCCCTTCTAAAACATTGGCTACAGGTCTATAAGCATCTTCTTTAGCAATTTGTGCTAAGCCCGGTGAATTAATAACTGCTGGTAGTACACCGATAAATTTAGCATTTGATTTATGTCCAGTGGCTAATGCAGTAGCGGCTGGAGCTGAGTCTGTAATGGCTGATTCGGCAGAGTACGTACGCACTGCCCCTGATAAAATTTCATCCATTGCTAGATTCTCACCTTTATACCACCGAGAAAGGGTAACAGCATTATTACTACTACCGTCCATCACGAGCATAATCACATTTGTTGGCTTCTTTACTTGAGCTGCTTGTACTTGCGGTTGAGCGATACTAATCGACGATAAAGCAATAGCGCTTGCTAACAACAATGAACACCATTTTTTTGAGTATTTCATGATTTTTCTCCTTCGGGTGAATTCAAGTAAGTGTAAAGGAAGGTTGTACAGCAGGATGAATTAATCGTTACAGGGGATATTGTTAAAGATAAGTCCTATGACCAAAGCGTGTGGGTGATTTCCGTTCCGACTGGGCGCTTTCTTGAGGGAGCCGGAGCAACAATAACGTTTCCAACAGTATCTGCGTACCACATATTATGGTACACATTGCTGATAGCAACAGAATATATAATTTTCACTTAGTTTCTCGTCATTCACTAAAAATATGCGTAAAACTAACCGATGAGGGAATAAGGTAATTAATTATTATCAGTTTGTCAAAGGAACCTTTTTTTGTTATAATGTGATGTGTTGTGATGTTCGAAGTTCGGGAGGTGCAGTGGATGCATACAGTAGTATTAGTTTCATTAGTTATCGTATCAATAGCGTTGATCGTTGTAGTATTACTTCAATCTAGTAAAAGTGCAGGCTTGTCAGGTGCCATCTCGGGTGGAGCTGAACAACTATTTGGAAAGCAAAAAGCACGTGGTATGGATCTAATCCTTCACCGTGCAACAATTGTGTTAGCAATATTATTCTTTATTTTAGCACTCGCTATTACAAAAATCTAATAGTTGAAGATATATCGCCTAACCTTACTGGTTGGGCGTTTTCTTTTATGATTACATAGTTGGCTCAGCAAAGTGATACCGCGCGGAGCAGGGAAATACCCGCGGAATTGAAGCGAATACCCGCGCGGAGCAGGGAAATACCCGCGGAAGCGAAGCGAATACCCGCGCGAGGCAGGGAAATACCCGTGGAATTGAAGCGAATACCCGCGGAGCAAGGAAATACCCGCGGAAGCGAAGCGAATACCCGCGCGGAGCAGGGAAATACCCGCGGAGCAAGGAAATACCCGCGGAAGTGAAGCGAATACCCGCGAATTGCAAAATCGAGGATGGAAAAGCTAAAGTGATGGATAGAATCTTCAAAATCGTGGATAGAATTCCCGAAGTCGTGGATAGAAGAGCCAAAATGATGGATTGAATTCTCAAAATGCCAGAAAGACAATCAAAATGCTGAAAAAACCCATCAAATTAACCGATAAAACCTCATAAAAAAGTAACAATCGCCGAAGCTTTTGAAGAAGCTTTAGTATGGCTATAATGGTTATAGTACATATTTGGATGAAGGAGAGCTCGCAATGAAAAAATCGTTATCACAGCCTTTTTTCTTTCAAGCAGGACCTAGAGCAGTTTTATTATTGCATGGGTTTACGGGAAGCTCGGCGGATGTGCGAATGCTTGGTAGATATTTAGAGAAAAAGGGGTATACTACATTAGCACCTCATTATAAAGGTCACGGTGTGGAACCTGAGGAACTCATTACAACTGGTCCTGCTGATTGGTGGCAGGATGTCGTAGCTGCGTATAAACAGCTGCAGGATGCGGGCTATCAGGAAATAGCTGTTGCTGGCTTGTCATTGGGTGGTGTAATGGCTTTAAACGTTGCGCTTAATAACCCAGTTAAAGGTATAGTGACAATGTGTTCCCCAATGACGATGCGTACAACAGATGTTATGTTTCAAGGTGTACTAAAATATGCAAGGGACTATAAAAAGTTCCAAGGTAAAGACGAGGAACAAATCGATGCTGAGGTTGCGTTAATTGCTGAAAAGGGCATGCCATCTCTACAAGAGTTGCGAGAGTTTATTGCTCGGACACGTCAAGAAATTGACATGATTTATGCACCAATTTTTGTCGTACAAGCGACAAATGATGAGGTAATTGAGACAGAATCTGCCAACATTATATATAATCAAACTGAGTCACTTGAAAAACAGATCAAGTGGTATGAAAACTCAAAGCATGTTATTACGTTAGATCAAGAAAAAGATCAGTTACATGAAGATATTTATCGCTTTTTAGAAAGCCTAAATTGGGCACAATAAAACATATTAGGATTTTCTCATGAAGGAGGGAAATTATGAAAGACCAGAAAGATTCACTACAAAGTCGTTTACTCGATTTTTTCGGTGAAGAAGAATATAAACCATTAACCGTTGGCGAAATCGAGGATGTATTTGGCTTTGAAGATGCTGACGAATTTAAAGAGCTAGTAAAAACGTTAGTACGTATGGAGGGGCAAGGCTTAGTTGTGCGTTCTCGCTCCAATCGTTATGGCCTGCCAGAGCGTATGAATTTACTTCGAGGTAAATTTATCGGACATGCGAAGGGCTTTGGCTTTGTGGCACCTGATATTGAAGGGATGGATGATGTTTTCATTCCACCGCATGAAATAAATGGTGCGATTAACGGCGATATAGTTTTGATACGTGTTTTAAAGGAATCATTCGGTGATCGCCGTGAAGGAACAGTGACAAAGGTAGTAGAACGTGGACAAACGAGCTTTGTTGGGACGTTCCAAGCAAATCGAGGCTTCGGCTTTGTTGTTTTAGATGACAAAAAACTACCGATGGACATTTTCATTGCTAAGGGAGATACATTAGGAGCAGTCGATGGACACAAGGTTGTCGTTGAAGTAGCAACCTGGCCAGAAGATTTAAAATCAGCAACAGGCTATATCACTAAAATTTTAGGGCACAAAAATGATCCAGGTGTGGACATTCTATCTATTTTATATAAGCATGACATTCCACCTGAATTCCCAGAAGAAGTGGTTGCTGCTGCACAACGAGTGCCAGATGAAATTACAGAGGCAGATTTAGAGGGTCGCCGTGATTTACGCCACGAAACGATTGTGACAATCGATGGAGCTGACGCGAAGGACTTGGATGATGCTGTAACCGTAACGAAAAATGTAGACGGTACTTTTAAACTTGGCGTACATATTGCAGATGTTAGTTATTATGTAACACAAGGCTCTGTAATAGATATTGAAGCTTATGATCGTGCGACGAGTGTATATTTAACAGACCGCGTTATTCCGATGATTCCTCATCGATTATCGAATGGTATCTGTTCATTAAATCCACAGGTTGACCGATTGGTACTGTCTTGTGAAATGATTATTGATGCAAGTGGTAATGTGATTTCACATGAAATTTTCCAAAGTGTCATTAAAACAACTGAGCGTATGACATATAGAGACGTTTACAAAATTTTAGAGGAACAAGACGCAGAGCTAATTGCCCGCTACGAGCCACTAGTGCCAATGTTTAAACATATGGCTGAGCTGTCTAACATTTTACGTACCAAACGTGAAATGCGAGGTGCTATTGACTTCGACTTTAAAGAATCTAAAGTGATCGTGGACGAAGATGGCTGGCCAGTAGATATTGAATTACGTGAACGTACAGTCGCTGAGAAATTAATTGAAGATTTCATGCTAGCTGCCAATGAAACGGTAGCAGAGCATTTCCATTGGATGAATGTACCGTTCCTTTACCGTATTCACGAGGATCCAAAGCCAGAAAAGCTACAACGCTTCTTTGAATTTGTCACGAACTTCGGTATTTTAATCAAAGGTACAGGAAACACAGTACATCCAAAGGCGCTACAGGATGTATTAAAAGCCATAGAAGGTATGCCAGAGGAGCCTGTTATTTCAACGATGCTTCTACGCTCAATGCAACAGGCAAAATATTACCCTGAAAGCTTAGGCCACTTTGGTTTATCAACTGATTTCTATACACACTTTACGTCACCAATTCGACGTTATCCGGACTTAATTGTCCATCGTTTAATTCGTACGTATTTAATTAATAAAGATACATTAAAAGAAACCATTGCACAGTGGAGTATGGCGATGGATGAAATTGCTGACCATACGTCAGAACGTGAACGCCGTGCTGTTGACGCAGAGCGCGATACAGATGCGCTGAAAAAAGCACAATATATGTCCGATAAAATTGGTGAAGAGTTTGAAGGTATCGTCTCATCCATTACAAACTTCGGGATTTTCGTGGAGCTACCAAACACGATCGAAGGACTTGTCCATATTAGCAATATGACAGACGACTACTACCGCTTTGATGACCGTCAAATGATGATGATCGGTGAACGTACAAATCGTCAATTCCGTATTGGTGATGAAGTTACAGTACGTGTAGCAAATGTTATTATTGAGGAGTCATCGATTGACTTTGAAATCGTCGGAATGGTAACGTCTTATGGACGAACTCGAAAAGCAGCACCTACTGTTATTCACGCACGCAAAAATTATAGCGACAACAAAGATGGTCGTAATGGCCGCAAAGGTGGTCGCAACGAGGAAGGGCGTGGCAGTCGCGGTGGTCGCAACGAAGAAGAGCGAGGCGGACGTGGCAGTCGCAGTGGTCGCAACGAAGAAGAACGAGGCGGACGTGGCAGTCGTGGTGGTCGCAACGAAGAAGAACGAGGCGGACGTGGCAGTCGTAGAGGTCGCGATGAAGAAGGTCGAGGCGGACAAGGAGAGCGACGTGAAAACGACCGTGATCCACGAGGACGCCGCAAAGATGGCTCAAGCCCAGGCCCTAAAAAAGGCGTGAAGCAAAAGCAAAAGTTCTACGAGGGCGTCGCCAAGAAAAACAAAAAGAAAAAATCAAAACGTAAATAAAGTAAAAGTATAGGTGAAGGCACCAATTAGCGCTTTAAAGATATTTGAAGCGGGTGCTTTCACTTTATCAATAAGAGCGGGTTGAACCTGCTTAACCTTTAAGTAGAGGGTGATTTTATATGGCAAAAGGTACTGGGAAAGTATTAGCACAAAACAAAAAAGCCGGGCACGACTACTTCATCGAGGAAACTATTGAAGCGGGCATGGTGCTAACAGGCACAGAAATTAAATCCATCCGTGCAGGAAGGGTTCAACTAAAAGAATCCTATGTACAAATCCGAAGCGGTGAAGCATGGATCAACAATATGCATGTCAGCTCATTCGAACAAGGCAACCGCTTTAACCATGACCCACTGCGCGCCCGCAAGCTATTGCTTCATAAAAAGCAAATCGGCGAACTAGTCGGTGCTGTAAAACGTGACGGCTACACAATCGTCCCGTTGAAAATGTACATTAAAGACGGCTACGCCAAGCTGTTAATCGGCGTCGGCAAAGGGAAAAAGGATTACGATAAACGTAACGATATGCGTAAAAAAGAGGCAAAACGTGACATGGAACGTGCCTTCAAAGCGAAAAATCAAGATTAATAGATTGTTAGAAAGCTCACTATTTTTGGATGGTGAGCTTTTTGTATTTGAACGGATGGAATTTTCAGGGAAATTTCTAAAGGACGCTGATTTTAATAGGGGAAATCAACATTCCTATAATAGGAAGAAAAGAACATAGAGCATTCGACTTTGACTGGCAATAGGTAGATGTCTATTACGGCTATCTCTCAGATTACAAATTAGGAAAGCTAATTTTGCTACTAAGAGAATTGAAATTTAAGATGATGAAATAAGAAAATCATTGTGAGCTAGCCAATTTTTTCTACTATGGCGGGACACTTGAACTATAGCTAGTTTTGTTTTATAATATGTATTACTGAATGCCAGATTACATGGAAGCGTACTTTTAGCTCCCACCGTACTAGAAGAAATTCTAGCTCCTTATACTTGAACGAGGCCAAGTGCTTCGATTCATATTCAAGGGGACGTTACGGATTCGACAGGGATGGTTCAAGCTTTGGTCGCGCGTCGGAGGTCTCGGCTCCGTCATCAACGGAAGTTATATAATAACTGGCAAACAACAAAACTTAGCTTTCGCAGCGTAAGCTCTTAAGCGCTCTGCCTCTCTATCGCCCATGTAGAGAACGTAGGGCCCAACTTTAGTGGGATACGGTCGGTGGTGCCACCTGAGTCACCGGCAAGAGATTTCCAGGTTAGCGTACAGGACGCCTGTTTGTCGGCATAATGTTACGTGAATCGTAAATAGGCAAACTACACGCGTAGAAGCTGAAGTATTGGAGTTTCTGGACGCGGGTTCGACTCCCGCCGTCTCCATACATATGAAACCATTGAGTTTCATTGAGTGTCAAAACCTTGTTATATCAAGGGTTTTGGCACTTTTTTATTTCACTGAATATCATACAACATCATTTGGTTTTGGGTCATTTTTGGGGTCAAACTGGGTCAAAAAAAAGTCAAAGAATTAAATGTTACCTTTCATGAAAGTATCGAACTTTTCAATCGTCCCTGCCTTTGTCTTCTTTGTAACGTGAGTATAGATTTCCAAAGTCGTTTTAACGTCTGTATGACCTAATCGTTCCTGTACTTCTTTAATAGTTGCTCCAGCTTCAAAGAGAAGAGAACAATGCGTATGACGTAAACCATGTGTTGTAATTGTAGGTAAATTATATCTCAATAAAACTTTATTTAACCATTTTTGAGTTTGTACAGGCTGGATAAATTTATTATCTTTATTCCTAAATACAAGCTGCTTTTTATTAAAGGTATTTAAGCCTTTTTTGAGATAAGTCTTGCGTTGTTCAAATCGCCATTTTGTTAAGAGTGCCATTGTCTCATTGTCAATTGAAATGGTACGTACAACTCCGTTTTTAGTGGTTTTTAAATACAACTGACAGTCCTTACCGCGCGAAATGGCCTTATTGATACGAATATCATTATTATCAAAGTTAATATCATTCCACGTTAAAGCTAATACTTCACCTTTACGCATACCAGAATAGGCTAGTAAATGAAACATTGTGTAGACCATTAAGTTATAATCCCGTTTAAAAGCTTCTAAGAGAACAATCAATTGGTCTCGTTCATAGAAGTTTTCGAATTCCTCATCATCTAGCTCAATCTTTTTACGTGGATTAGGCATTTCTACTAAATCAAAAGGGTTTGTATTTACATAGCCATGCTTTAATGCATACTTCATTAACTTAGCTGCATAGTGTTTAACCATACGGAACCGTTTTAGCTTCTTTGACCAAGCATTAACATGTTTTTGGCACACTGCAACATCGATTTTATTGATTCTATAATTACCTATAACAGGTAATATGTGATTTTCGAAAATACCAACTGTTTTAACAAAAGTACTTTCTTCAACCGTATTTTCATATTGTGTTACCCAATCATCGTAAATATCTTGATATGTCTCAAATTGTTGCTTTTTAAATGTCCCGTTATAAACTTTGGCATTAAGCTGTTTCATCGCTTCTTGGGCATCTTTACGAGATTTAAAGCCGCGACGAGTAGTTGATAAGGGCTTACCTGTTAATGGATCTGTGCCAAGGTAAAATTTAAACATAAAACGTTTTGAACCATCTTTTAATTTATATTCTTTAATTTGTGGATTTCTTGACATGCTATTTTCCTCCTGTGTGCTTACGGAGACAGGAAAATGTGTAGCTATAACACTACATTTATAAGTGTAGTATGTATTTAGGAATGTTGCAAATAAGAGTTTAAATATAGTAAAGAGAGGCTGGGACATAACTAGCTTCAATTAGTGAGAAATCCGAATTTGAATTCATTCAAATTCGGATTTCTCTATTTTTTATGTTGTCTCCAGATA
>NZ_JBNNTW010000011.1:0-27333 GCF_050279145.1 Lysinibacillus sp. NPDC094177
TCTTTAGCGCCGATGGTAGTTGGGGGCTTCCCCCTGTGAGAGTAGGACGTCGCTAGGCACCTAGAAAAGTCGAGGATTTATTCCTCGGCTTTTTTATTTACAATTTTTTAGGCTCACCACCAAAAGTCGTGGGTTACAAAATCAACGACCTGTTTCTAAACGTAAACGAAGGAATAAACAGTCTTCATTTAGATAGCCAAAACCACGCCTTTTGATGACTTATTGATAGCGGTGAAATAATGTTATCCAGCATCGCTTTTTCACGTGCTATCACTGTTTTTGCGATTTTATAGATGGCACCACACATATGAAATTGATATCGTTTGAACCATTCTGTTAATCGTCGTCGCTTTCAGTACATAACGCATATGATTCAATGCTTGATAATTGTGTTTTGTATGCAAATATTCATGGTGCCACTGTGCAACAAATCCGTGTTCTTCTTCAGTTAATTGTTCGGGTTTTCAAATTAAACAACGGTCAATGAATCGCGATTTATGATATTTTTGGGATTCTCCTAAATAACGCCACTCAATCTAAATCAATCCTAGATGCCAAGCATAGTCATGACGAAAACGACGATTTGTGGAGCACCATATAAAGGAATGAAGTTTGATGAATAGGCGAAAAATGTGCAAATCTAATTTTAGATTTGCACATTTTTTACGAATAACTACATTCATTTTTCAATTTCTTCAATGACGATGTCGGAGCAATTTATTTCGGAGAACAATTCATCTATATCTGTTATTTCAAAAGGGAAAACTACACCTTTTACATTTTTCTGTTGGGCAATTTTTGCTAAAGAAGCAGTTGCCATAGCTGTTGTATGATAATCAGAAAAGGTGGATAAGGCTAATGTTTTTACCTTCTCTTTGTGATCGATGATTCCTTTTACTTCAACCGTAAGAAAAGCATTTTCGTTTTTATGAGGCTTATGTTTTACAACCTTTGAGAGAAAATCCTTGTACTTATGAACATTTTCTATGAAACCAACATGTCTTAAAAAAGATACTAGTTTATTGAAAGTATTAACATTCCAAGAAGTCCAATAATTTATAGAGTTAATGCCCAACATGTCTTTAAAGAAAGCTTTTTCTGAATGGTCTATAAATCGCACTTCTTTTTCTTTAAGGTGATGAAGGAAAGCCATTTTTCTTTTTTTAGTAAATCCAGATATAACTTTGTTTTCAAACTTTGCTGGTCGAGCAATAATATTTAACATATCTAAAATTCCGGATATTCCAGCTTTAGCATTTGTATTTTGTAATAATCCAACATTTATCTCGGTCACTTCTGAAAAATTTGAAATAGCCTTTTTTACCATTAATCCTGATAAACCGGGGAAAAATCCAGACATTACAACTGAACCTACATCATTATTTTCTGCATCTTCATTAAGCTCGTTAACTTTTTCTACAAAATCATAATATGGTGTAACATCTAGACATAATATTTTATTTTCTATACATACCTTTTGAATATATGGATTTTTCTGTTTTAATACTACAACTACAATATCATTATTTTTTATTACCTGCTTTACATTTTCCTCTTTGTTTACATCTAGATATTGGAATTTAACATCAGTATTAAAAGAATTCGCTAATTTTTCTCCTCGTTCAGTTTTATAGTCTGTCACTATTAACTGTATTTGATTATCAAATATTCTTAATAATTCACTACAAACTAATTGACCAAGAACTCCAGATGCCCCAACAACCATAATCTTTTTCATATTTCAACAACCACCCGTTTTACTTTACTATAGATCGTAATATGCTTGCTTTTTATTATACATGAAATAGCAAAAATGGTATGCGAAAGGAGATATGGTGTCTTGAAAACCTGGGATTTCAGAAAAAAATTGAATTATGAAAAAATATGGTAGGCTATGTATTATGCAAAATGAAGTTTAAACTTCAAAAATAATATAAAAAAGGATGTACTTGGCGGATAATCAAACAATTCAACAAGTCATTCAATATAAATATCAGGACCTTTCAAAGAGTCAGCAAAAGGTAGCAATCTGTATCCTCAAAAATTTACAGACTGTTGGTGTTCATTCAGCTTCATATGTAGGGGAAAAAGCCGGCGTAAATAGAAACGACGGTCATTCGCTTTTGCTACGCTATAGGATTATCGGGTTATGCTGAGTTGCAGCGAGAGATTACGATGCAGCTATTCAATGAAGGAAATACTAGTAGCTTGCAAAATTATTTGCAATCAAAGCAGGTACTTTTTGAGACCCCACGTTTTTATGAAAAGACGATGGAAAAGGATGCATCGAGTATTTTAAACATTGCTAAAAACATTAACGAGGAAGATTTTAATCGTGCTTCACTACTTCTGCATACGAAGAAAAAAATCTATATTGTTGGGAATGGGTCCTCTCATTTAGCGGCACAATGGTTGTGTTTTACGTTAAATATGCTACGTCCTAACGTAGTGCTTTTAGATTTTGAAACTAGTGAAATCATTAGAGCTTTACAAGAAATTGATGAGGATAGTGTGGTCATTATTTTATCGTTCCATCGTTATTTTAAAGAACCGATACAATTTGTAGCTGAACTTCAAGGAAAAAATTGCGAGGTTATTGGTATTACAGATTCTAAAATTGCACCTATCACGCAATATGCGACGATTACCTTTGTGAATGAACAACAGGAAATGTCTACGATTGACGCAATGCCAGCACTGATTTCATTTTTAAATACACTAATTGCAGGTATGACTGCACAAGATCACGACTATTATGAAAATCAACGCGTAAAATATGATGATTTCCAAAATAGCTTTTTAGCAAATCGATGGAGTTGAATACAATGAATCAAGTTTTACAAAACTTACAGCCTAGATTGGCTGATATTTTTACACATTTACATGAGCATCCGGAAATTAGCTGGCAGGAAAAGAAGACAACGCAATACATCGCCAATTTATTGAAGGAGGCACAGATGGAGCCTCAGTTGTTCGAGGATATGACGGGACTGTATGTAGATATTGGGGAAGGGATACCGAGAGTCGGATTTCGTACGGATATTGATGCGCTATGGCAGGAAGTTGATGGCAAGTTTCAAGCTAATCATTCTTGCGGTCATGATGGTCACATGACGATGGCTATTGGGACGGCACTAGTGTTAAAGGATATGGAGCATTTACTCCCCGGGGCAGTACGTATTCTTTTCCAGCCTGCTGAAGAAAAGGCACAGGGCGCTCGCGCATTCGTTGAAAAGGGGCTAATAGATAATCTAGAATACTTATTTGGTGTCCATGTTCGTCCGTTAAAAGAACTACAGGATGGAACGTATGCGCCAGCATTGTACCACGGTGCTGCAAAGCTTTTTACTGGGACAATTCTTGGGGAAGAAGCACATGGTGCACGGCCTGAACTCGGCATTAATGCAATTGAGGTAGGGGCAACGATTGTCGAAGGTTTACAAAAAATCTGGACAGATCCAAATGTCTCAGCGTCGGTCAAAATGACGCAATTTAATGCAGGAGGGACCTCTACGAATATTATTCCGGGGAAAGCAACATTTAGCATCGATGCACGAGCGCAAACTAATGAAGTAATGCAAGCTCTCACGGATGGTATTGAACGTGTAAAGGCATCGGTAGAAGCGATGTATGGTGCGAAAATTTCCTTACATGCAGATGCACATATTGTTGCAGCATTAGTGAATGATGAGGCATTACAACATATGAATTCAGCTATTGTTGACACAGTCGGTGAAAAAGCATGCGCTTCACCAGTCGTCACTCCTGGAGGAGAAGATTTTCATTTTTATACGTATGAGCGCCCGAACCTTAAAGCAACAATGCTTGGCTTAGGTTGTGGTGTAATACCTGGATTACATCATCCGAAAATGACTTTTAATCGAGAGCGGCTTTTTACCGGTGTGAACATTATTACGAGAGCTATTTTACGAGCTTTATAGACCCTAGCCGTTAATAGGGGATAAAGAATAGAAAAAAGTGATAGTAATGATTGACATAAGGCGCACTTCTCTATGTATCTTATAACATAGCTGCTTTTAAGATTCTCTAGTGTACTTGTCTAGCACTAGGGAATTTTTTTTAGGATTTTAGTCATGAAAATAAGGTGAAAATCATACAATAAGTGTGTGTTCATTTACCTGTGGTGTTCTATAAAATTCTACTTTATGTAAAATAAATTCTCGTAATTTTAAACAAAATCTATTTCAGTGCTAGACACTAATTTTTGGGAATGCTATATTAATGATGTCATAGTTTTTTTATAATTAAGAAAAATCAGGTTTCGTCACCGAGAGATGGATGGCATTTTGCTAAAACATATGCCATGTGAGTAAGTTGATTGGAGTGAAGGATGGGCGACTCCTTGGGGATCAGCGATTTAGAGGAACGAAGGCTAAAACCATCACGTCCTGTGATAACGCCTTCGTGACCAACATCGGTGCTGTTGCTGTCGCTACGTTGCACTACGCATTCGCACAGACAAAAACACTTTGCTGCCGATACGTTAACACTACGCTTTCGCGCAAAAAACATCTGTTGACCCGAGACCCTGGAGCGAGCATCGCGAGTGAGGCGGCTCATCGGACGCCACCAGGAAGCTTTGCTCTGTGCGAAAGCGAAGCGTCAGCGATAAAAGCGCCCAGCCGGAACGGAAATCAACCACACATTTTGGTGATGACCCAAAACTTTTTCAAATTATAAGGAGTAATGGAGTAAAGAGTTATAAGAAGGATGATAGATGCCTATGGTAAAGAAAACGTTAAAACAACGCATTGTTGACGCTTCTGTAGTGCTATTTCAACAAGATGGCTATCACAATGTAACTGTTGATCGCATTGTTGAATACATTGGTGCTTCAAAGGGTGGATTTTATCATAATTTTAAATCGAAAGATGAACTGTTGTATGAAATTCACGATGTATTTATTTCATATGTTATTAAACGGTCACAGGAGGCATATGACAAATTCGACACACCGATTACACGTTTATGTGCAATGCTGCAAACACTGACACAAGTATTTGATATGTATCAAGCACATATTACTGTTTTTTATGAGGAAAGCCGTTCATTGCCAGAGGAATATAGTGAAATTATTCATAAAAAGCGAGATCAGTATCGGGATGTTTTACAAAAAGTCATAGAAGAAGGCCAACAAACAAAGGATTTTCGTACAGAACTACCTTGTACTATTGTAACAATGGCTATTGTTGGGATGATCAACTGGACATACAAATGGTTTAAGCAGTCAGGTCCTTTAACAATGGAGGAAATTACAGAAGTATTTACGGATATGGTATTGCGTGCGATTGTCACTGAACAAGCAATGGAAGAAGCGGTTCAATTTATGGTAATGGGGTAGCCAGTAGCTAGGACTGGTTTTATTAATTTTTAAAACAAACCGACTAGTCGGTACTTATTTGTGTATAACTGTCATCTGAACGAAATCCGCTATGGCAAAATTAAACATTAGGGGGACTGGGGATGAACTTTGAACTAACGAAAGAGCAAGTGATGATTCGAGACATGGTGCGTGATTTTGCTGAAAATGAAATTAAACCGTATGCTCGTGAGGTTGACGAGACATCGACGATGAGAATAGAGAGCTTTAAAAAGATGGCAGAGCTAGGCTTATTAGGTATCCCGTTTCCTGAAGAGTACGGCGGTTCAGGTGGAGATACTGTGTCCTACGCACTTGCTGTTGAAGAAATCGGTCGTGCGTGTGGCGGTACAGGATTAAGTTATGCAGCAGCAGTTAGTCTAGGTGCTTCGCCTATTTACAATTTCGGCACAGAGGAGCAAAAGCAGGAATGGCTTGTTCCGTTAGCGAAGGGGGAAACATTAGGATCGTTTGGCTTAACGGAGCCCAATGCAGGTTCAGACGCCGGTGGGACACGTACAACAGCAGTAATTGATGGTGATGATTACATCATTAATGGTGAAAAATGCTGGATCACAAATGCTGGCCATGCACGTCAAATTATTGTGACAGCAGTGACAGGTAAACGTGAAGATGGTAAAAAAATTATCTCATCTATCATTGTACCAACTAATACTCCTGGCGTAACGATCAACTGCAATTACGACAAAATGGGCGTACGTGGCTCCAATACGTGTGAAATTGTTTTGCAAAATGTGCGTGTACCAAGAGCTAATCTTTTAGGGGATGAGAAACGCGGATTTAGTCAATTTTTAAACACTTTAGATGGAGGGCGTATTTCCATTGCTGCATTATCTGTAGGAATTGCACAGGCAGCTTATGAAAAAGCATTAAAATACGCAAAAGAACGTGAACAATTTGGAGCACCAATATCAAAACTTCAGGCTATTCAATTTAAATTAGCCGATATGGCAATGGAAATAGAGCTTGCACGTACGTTAGTACATAAGGCGGCATGGCTTAAAGACCAAAAGAAACCATTCGGGAAGGAAGCGGCAATGGCAAAATTATTTGCTTCTGAAATGGGCTTCCGCACTTGTAATCAAGCAATTCAAATTCACGGTGGTTCAGGGTATATGAAAGAGTACGACGTAGAGCGTCATCTGCGTGATATTAAGTTAATGGAAATCGGTGAGGGAACGTCTGAAATTCAACGTCTCGTTATTGCTCGTCTAATTGGCTGTTAATCATATTAAATAGCTTAAAAATAAGGGGGATTTTCATGGCAGAACTTGTGTATCAAACAATTGGTCAATTGCTAGATGAACGATCTGAAAAGTATCCACAACGCGAAGCATTAGTGTATGCAGATAGGAATTTACGTATGACCTATGAGGAGCTCAATCGGCAAAGTCGTTTAGTAGCTAGAGGGTTGATGGCTCTTGGAATAGAGAAGGGTGATCATATTGCAGTATGGACGACTAATGTCCCAGAATGGGTGCAGCTGCAATTTGGTACAGGTAAAATGGGTGCCCCAATCGTCACTGTAAACACTAATTATCGTTCAAGCGAGTTGGAATATTTATTGAAACAATCCGATGCAAAAACGATTATTTTAATTGAAAATTATCGAGACCATTCTTTTATGAATACACTGCAAGAGTTATGTCCAGAGCTTGAACATTGTGAACCGGGTAATTTGCAATCAAAGCGACTACCTTTATTGAAAAATGTTATTTTAATTGGCGAGACAAAATACCCAGGAGTGCTAAACTGGTCTGATGTGTTATCTGCTGCAGAGCAAATAACAGAGGAGCAATTAGATCAAAGACAGCAAGCACTTCATTATGATGATGTTATTAATATTCAATATACTTCGGGAACAACAGGTTTTCCGAAAGGTGTTATGTTAACGCATTATAACTTAGTTAATAATGCGATTAATATTGCAGAATGCATGCGTTTAACTTTTGAAGATCGCTTGTGCATCCCTGTTCCATTCTTCCATTGCTTTGGCTGTGTGATTGGAACATTAGCAATTACAACTAGTGGCGGGACGATGGTACCAATTCAGGAATTTTCGCCTGCTGAGGTGTTACAAACGGTTGAAAAAGAAAAATGTACAGCGTTACATGGCGTACCAACGATGTTCATTAGCGAACTTAATTTGCCGAATTTTTCGTCTTTTGATCTATCAACGTTGCGTACTGGAGTAATGGCTGGCTCTAACTGTCCTATGGAGGTTATGAAGGCTGTTATCGACAAAATGGGTATGAAGGATATTACTATCTGTTATGGGCAAACAGAATCTTCACCTGTTATTACACAAACAAGAACGGATGACCCGCTGTCGTTAAAGGTTGAAACAGTTGGCCGTGCATTGCCAAATCTAGAAGTTAAAATTGTCATTCCTGGTACCAACGAAGAAGCTGCGCCGAATGAGCAAGGGGAGCTATGTACGAGGGGCTACCATGTCATGAAAGGTTACTATAAAAACCATGAAGAAACGCTTCTTGCAATTGATGAGACTGGCTGGCTGCATACAGGGGATTTGGCAACGATGGATGAGGCGGGCTATGTGCGTGTAACAGGTCGTTTAAAAGATATGATTATTCGTGGCGGTGAAAATTTATCTCCTCGAGAAATTGAAGAGTTCCTTTACACATATCCAAAAATTGCAGATGTGCAGGTTGCAGGTGTTCCCGATCCTGTTTATGGGGAGGAAGCGGCAGCTTGGATCATTTTGCGAGAAGGAGAGCAGGCGACAGAGGAAGAGATTCGGGATTATTGTCGGGATAAAATCTCTAGACATAAAATACCAAGACATATTTTCTTTATCGACGACTATCCGATGACTGCATCAGGAAAAGTTCAAAAGTATAGATTAAGAGAGAGTTTTGTTCCAGTAGTGAGGTAAGAAGGGAGCCGGTGTTATGTTCAAGAAGGTTTTAATTGCAAATCGTGGAGAGATAGCAAGGCGTGTTATAAGAACATGCAAACGACTAAACGTTCAAACAGTAGCGGTGTATTCCGAGGCAGACGCTGAAAGCTTACATGTTAAGGATGCGGATGAGGCGTTCTGTATCGGAAAACCACCTGTTGCGCAAAGCTATTTAAATATTGATCGTATTCTTGAAGTGGCGAAGGAAAGCGGTGCTGAAGCTGTTCATCCAGGCTATGGCTTATTATCAGAAAACGCTGAGTTTGCTAAACGTTGTACAGAGGCGGGCTTAGTTTTTATTGGGCCTAGTGCAGGCGTTATTGCTTCGATGGGTAGTAAATTAGAAGCCCGGAAAACAATGAAGGCAGCAGGTGTACCAATTGTTGAAGGCGTAGAGACACCAGTGAAAGACGTAACAGAAGCTATTGAAATTGCTTCTCGTCTAGGCTATCCGATTATGTTAAAAGCCTCTGCTGGCGGTGGGGGTATCGGAATGCAGCTTGTAGAAAATGCAGAGGAATTGGCAAAAGCCTTTGAGGGAAATCAAAAGCGTGCACAGTCATTCTTTGGTGATGGCACGATGTATATGGAACGATTTATTGCTAATCCTCATCACGTTGAGGTACAAATTATTGCGGATCACGATGGCAATGTCGTACCACTATTTGAACGCGAGTGCTCCATTCAACGTAGAAATCAAAAAGTAGTGGAGGAAGCACCATCTCCTTTCATTTCTGAAGAAACAAGAGCGCGTATGCTAGATGCGTCAGTCAAGGCAGTTCAGCATATTGGCTATGTGAATGCTGGAACGATTGAGTATTTAGTAGATGCGGAGCAAAACTTTTATTTCTTAGAGATGAATACGCGCTTACAAGTGGAACATCCGGTAACTGAGGAAATTACAAAGCTGGATCTTGTAGAGGAGCAATTAAAGATTGCGGCAAAACAACCATTAGCATTTACTCGCGAAAGTATTCAAAGAAAAGGGCATGCGATTGAAGTACGCATTTACGCCGAAAATCCATCGACATTTTTCCCTTCTCCAGGCACAATTACGGCTTTTGAATTACCTACTGGTGAAGGTATTCGCCATGAATGTGGCGTAGAGGCTGGCACTACGGTAACACCTTTTTACGATCCAATGATTACCAAATTAGTGGTGTGGGGAGAAACACGAGCAATTGCGTGTGAAAGACTTATTGAGGCACTGAAAGCTTATAAGGTAGAAGGAATTCAAACAAATATTCCGATGCTGTTGAAAACAGTCACACATGAACAATTTTTGAAGGGCTATACAACAACTAAATTTGTAGATGAATATTATCTACCTCAATTAGCAGAGACAAAATGATCATTTTACAAAGCATTCGCACTTAAACAATTAGTGCGAATGCGTTATCCATACATTAATACATTTGGAGGGATTTACAATGGCAACAGTTAAAGCGAGCATGGCAGGAACAGTATGGAAAATCGTTGTAGCAGAGGGCGAGAAAGTGACAGCAGGACAAGATGTGGCAATTTTAGAGTCTATGAAAATGGAGATTCCTATTGCAGCAGAAGAAGATGGTGTAGTAACAAAAATCATCGCGAACGAAGGGGATTTCATTAACGTTGATGATGATATTTTAGAAATCGAATAAGGAGGCTTCTTTATGCAGCTACCAAAGCAGGTAACGTTAAAGGAAGTAGGTCCTCGTGACGGTTTGCAAAATGAGAAAACGCATCTTGCAACTGCCGATAAAGTACAGCTAGTGAATTTACTTAGTCAAACTGGATTGAATTATATCGAGGTAACGTCTTTTGTGCATCCGAAGTGGATTCCACAGCTGGCAGATGCAGTGGAGGTGCTTCAAGCTATTAAACGCCAAAAAGATATCACGTATGCGGCGCTAGTACCGAACATGCGTGGCTTAGAACGTGCATTGCAGGCAGAAGTAGATGAAGTGAGCGTTTTTATGTCGGCAAGTGAAAGCCACAATCAAAGTAATATTAATAAAACGATTAATGAAACATTTCCGATATTAGAGGAAGTAGTTATAGGGGCAAAGGCAGCACATAAAAACGTACGAGGCTATATCTCAACGGTGATTGGGTGCCCGTATGAAGGCTACATACAACCAGAAAAGGTTTTGCGAGTAACAGAAAAATTGTTAGAAATGGGTGTCGATGAAATTTCACTTGGTGACACGATTGGTGTTGGTGTTCCGACACAGGTGGAAAGTCTTTTAGAAGAATTGCTAAAAAGATACCCTGTTGAAAATTTTGCGATGCATTTCCACGATACACGTGGCACAGCACTAGCGAATATTGTTCAATCTTTAGAAATGGGAATAACGAAGTTTGATAGTGCGCTTGGTGGACTTGGGGGCTGTCCGTATGCTAAAGGAGCATCGGGTAATGTAGCCACGGAAGATTTATTGTATTTATTAGATGGAATGGGAATTAAAACGGGTGTAGAACTGAATAAAGTGCTAGAGGCGGCGCTATTTATTGAACAGAAACTAGGGAAGGCAGTTGCCTCTAAACAAATGGCGATTGTCCGTAATGAAAGGAGTGCGAGTCAATTATGACCCAGCTCGTTCGTTTTGAATTATTAGATGGTTGCATTGGGCTTATTACACTTTCGAGACCTGAAGCTGCGAATGCAATGTCTGTACAATTACTCCAAGAACTTAGTACGACTCTCGACAACATAAACGGTGATCCGGCAGTGCGAGTTGTCCTACTAACGGGGGCAGGGGAAAAAGCTTTTTGCGCAGGAGCAGATTTAAAAGAGCGTAAAGGGATGTCAGACCGACAAGTAAAGCAGATTGTGCAATTAATTGGTGCAACAGTGGCAAAAGTAGAAGCACTCGCTCAACCAGTTATTGCCGTACTAAATGGCGTTGCTTTTGGTGGCGGACTCGAACTAGCGTTAGCCTGTGATTTACGCCTTGCAGCTGCACATGCAAAGATAGGCCTTACGGAAACATCTCTCGGCATCATCCCGGGGGCAGGAGGCACACAACGACTTCCACGACTCATTGGCATTGGAAAAGCGAAGGAATTAATTTATACAGCACGACGATTAAATGCAGAGGAAGCAAGAAGCTACGGTATTGTAGAGTATGTTCATGAAGGACATGAAGTACTTGAAAAGGCTCTGCAGCTTGCACTTGAAATGGCCAAAAATGCCCCACTTTCTTTAGTACAGGCGAAAATCGCCATGAATCAAGGTGTTGAAGTCGATTTAGCTACGGGCTTAAAAATCGAATCACTTGCATATAATGCTCTGATTCCTACAGAAGATCGAATAGAGGGTTTACTTGCTTTCCAGGAAAAGCGAACACCGCATTACTTAGGGAAATAAAGACTCTGATGAAGGATTTAAAGTAGGATATTAAAAAATAGGCGTATCATCAAAAAGTGGAGGCTAGTGACTTCTTGGGGAGCCCTCAGGGAAGCGCTAAGTGTAAAGGAAATCAAATCAAATCCACGATATGGTGATGAGCCATACAAGTATTTCTAATAGATTTTGGTCCACCATCAGAAGGTTGAAACGATATTTTGTTAAAACATATGCAATGCATATAAGTTGATTGGAGTGAAGGCTGGGCGACTCCTAGGGGATCAGCGAAAAAAGGAACGAAGGCTAAAACCATCACATCCTGTGATAACGCCTTCGTGACCAATATCGTGTTGGCCGAGACCCTGCAGCGAAGCGGATGTTTCCTGTGCGAAAGCGTAGTGCTAACGCAGCGGTAGCAACAAAAGCGGCTCATCGAACGCCCCCAGGAAGCTCTGCTCTGCGCGAAAGCGAAGCGCCAGCGGCAAATGTTTTATCTGTGCGAAAGCGAAGCGACAGCAACAAATGTTTTAACTGCGCGAAAGCGAAGCGGCAGCGATAAAAGCGCCCAGCCGTAACGGAAATCAACCTCACGTTATGATAATGAACCGAGATCTAGGTATATTTATTAATTATCTGTGCTAAGGCGTAACCGATTGGGCAAAAGGAGGAATTAAATATGAGCAATGTACCGACAGAAAATACAACTAAAACAATGAAGGAACAAATTTTAGCAGGTGGTCTGCCAAAATATCACGATAAAAATGCACAACAAGGAAAACTATTTGTACGTGAACGACTCGAATTATTATTAGATGATGGGCTGCAATCAGAAGATGGCTTGTACGCAAACTGCTTAGCTGGGGATTTACCGGCAGATGGCGTTGTAACAGGAATCGGTAAAATCCATGGCCGTACTGTTTGTGTATTAGCAAACGATTCGACGATTAAAGCTGGCTCTTGGGGTAAACGTACAGTAGAAAAAATGATTCGTATTCAAGAAACAGCTGAAAAGCTAAATTGCCCATTACTGTATCTAGTCGATTCAGCAGGTGCACGTATTACAGATCAATTAGAAATGTTTCCTGGTCGAAGAGGAGCAGGGCGCATTTTCTATAATCAGGTAAAGCTTTCAGGTAAAATCCCTCAAATATGCCTACTGTTTGGACCTTCTGCAGCAGGGGGAGCATATATTCCTGCATTCTGCGATATTGTAGTCATGGTAGAGGGCAATGCATCGATGTATTTAGGATCACCACGTATGGCGGAAATGGTTATTGGTGAGAAGGTAGATTTGGAAACAATGGGTGGAGCGAAAATGCACTGTTCTGTTTCCGGTTGCGGAGATGTGCTTGCTAAAACGGAGCAAGAAGCAATTGCCTATGCTCGTAAATATTTGAGCTATTTCCCGAACAACTATGCAGAGCGCGGTAAGGTTGAGGCTCCAAAGCCACCAGCTTCATTTGATAAATCGATTGATGAGCTAATACCAAAAAATCAAAACGTTCCTTTTGATATGTATAAGCTAATTGAACGTATTATTGATGAAGATTCGTTTTGTGAAGTGAAAAAATTATTTGCTCCAGAATTAATTACAGGGCTAGGCCGCATTAATGGGCAATCCGTTGGAATTATCGCTAATCAACCACGCGTAAAGGGAGGCGTTTTGTTCCACGATTCAGCTGATAAAGCAGCAAAGTTCATTTCGCTTTGTGATGCGTTTAATATTCCGCTTCTTTTCCTAGCAGATGTACCAGGCTTTATGATTGGTACGCAGGTTGAAAAAGCTGGGATTATACGCCATGGTGCAAAAATGATTTTCGCAATGAGCGAGGCGACCGTTCCTAAATTAACGGTCATTGTACGTAAGGCATATGGTGCGGGGCTGTATGCAATGGCAGGTCCTGCTTTTGAGCCAGACTGCTGTATTGCACTATCTAACGCACAAATTGCTGTAATGGGTCCTGAAGCTGCGGTCAACGCAGTATATGCAAATAAAATTGCTGAACTTCCAAAAGAGGAGCAGGCAAGCTTTATTGCAGAGAAACGCAAAGAATATCAAGAGGAAATCGATGTCTATCGTCTAGCTTCAGAGCTTATCATTGACGATGTTATTGAGCCGAATGATTTAAGAAAAGCACTCGAATCACGTTTAGAGCTCTATATGTCAAAATACTTATTATTCTCAGAACGTAAACATGGAGTAAATCCAGTATAAATTCTGAAATAATGCTGTCTCAGTTTAATTGAGGCAGCTTTTTTGTGCATCACTGAAAACCAAGGATGATATATTTGAACTTGGACAGACGTATAGTATAAGGGGGAAGAATTTAAGTACTCCGATTATGTCTTAAAATGCTTTACCGATCTTATTATTACCACTTGCTTGGGGAAGTAGAGCATATTAAAATGATGAGAGGATACAGGGAAGTAGGTGGTAGAGGCATGACAAAAAATAATATACAGGGTAGTGCCAAGCTACCGTTACCTTATCGTTCATTGATAGATACATATTATTTACCGATAAAGTTAACAGGGTGGATATTTTTTTGTATCTATTCCATTATAGCTTTTTATAAACTGGTCATTGATCGTCTAGTGAATGTAGCCATTATTTTATTCAATGGCGAATATTCTCTTGATGAATTAGGGCTGTTTGATTATAGTGACTGGCGATTAACTACAAATTTTGTTCCCTTTGGTACAATTCTTCGTTATATTAATTACTCTCAGTATTTTAATTTTGATATCATTATTATTAATTTACTCGGCAATTTATTAATATTTACCCCAATGGGCTTTTTACTACCACTATTATCAAAAAAGTTTCGTAAAGCTTGGACAGTTATTTGTATAGGCTTTTTCTCTAGCTTAGCGGTAGAATCTATACAATTTATTTTTACGGTCGGATCAGCAGATATTGATGATTTGATATTAAATACACTTGGAGCATGGCTTGGTTACGTAGTCTATAAAAGTATACTTATTAAACCTAAAAAAAATAGATAGAAACAGTCCTTGCCAAAGGGCTGTTTTTTTTAGAGGTAAATTACCACTATTTAAAAAGTGATAACGGTGATAATTTTTAATGAAATTGAATATTGAAGTAATAAATGAATGGAAAAACGGATTTTATCGAAGGTCTTTATACCTATCTTGTCGAAAATGGATTATTCCTTTAGGAGCTTAGTATTAATTTGCTCTTGAACTTAATAAAGAAAATTCCGATAATGAATGTACAGAAACTGTTTTGATGGTATGGATATAGTTAATAAAAGATATTATCATATCTATTATTTGACTTGCATATTAAATAAGAAAGCCGAGGTGAATTTATATGAAATTATCAAGTTTAATAGAGCATGAAAGAATTTCATCACACTATAATCGTAAAAAGATTTTACAGCGAAAACAAGCTGGTGATGCATATCGAAAAAATGCACTGTATTTTCAGCCAAAGAAAAATCCATTATTGCTTGAGCTAGAAAATTTACTATTAGGGCATACAGATCAAGAACTCTATGAGCAACAAAAAGAAGAATCAAAAGAAATCACGCCTCAACAGCAAGCAACCATTCAAGATTTGCAACAAACAAAAAAGAATGCGCTTACTTATGAGCAAACACAAAAAGCTGAAGCTCTTGAACATTTACAACTAGAGCATTTAGATGAGGTAGTGCCTATAGCAGATGATGCGAATGCCAAGGAGACGTTACAAATATTAGAGCAGGTGCGGAATACAGCGCTAGGACACGTGCAGCCATCATCACAGGATTTACGTGTAGTGGCAAGTGCGAATGCTCAAATACAGGACATGCAAGCGCAATTAAATGTTCAAGAAGTAGATGACCTTGAGCATGCTTTTGTACGTGAAGTGATTGAAGTTAAAGTTCCAGAACGTTTTTCTAAAGAATTGAAATTGGATCCATTTGCAGATACAATTTTCGGTAAGAGTTATGCGGAGGCATATAAGGCGAGAACATTTAAATATGCTTCTGAAAAATATGTTACTCATATTCAAATGGCGAAAGACGGCTATCTACCAGGAAAAGACTCTATGTTCTCTATGATAGCCTAATGCTGCAGATAGGGGTTTTTTTTAACATGGCAAAGGCAAAGCATGCGAAAACGAATGCTATAAGATTATTGGAGCAACAAAAAATACAATTCGAAGTAATTGAATATGAGACTGGTGACGGCCTAGTTGACGGAATTTCGGTTGCCGAAAAAATTGGTCACCCAGCTTCTCGTGTTTTCAAAACATTAGTAGCAAAGGCAAGTGCACAAAAGCTTTTCGTATTTGTTATTCCTGTAGCAGATGAGCTTGATTTAAAAGCTGCTGCAAAGGTTGTAGAAGAGAAAAAAATCGACATGCTCCCGGTCAAGGAGTTACTTGGCTATACAGGATATGTACGAGGTGGATGCTCTCCTGTCGGCATGAAGAAGCTTTATCCAACTGTCATCGATGCGTCAGCTCAAGAGCAAGGAAGTATTATTGTGAGCGCCGGAAAAATCGGCATGCAAGTCCACTTACAACTAGATGATTTAGTCGCTGCGACAAAGGCAAAGCTCGCACCAATTACCACTACCCAAGAATGATAGGCTGGGTAGTTTTTTTATTTTATTTGGGGTGTCAGGTAGGCGAAAAATCTGCTCAGCTAAGCAGTAGAACCGCTCAGGTAGTCCAAAAACGCTCAACTACATGAAAACTCCGCTCAGAGAAGTGGAACCAGGTCTGATTGCACTATATGTGCACTGTTTAAGATACTTTGAGGAACTTTTTTTCGATGAAAGCAGTCAAAATTCATCCTCTGCAAATTTTGTAGAAAATATGGTACGTTTAGAGTATATATCATACATAGAGTGGGGAATGGAAAAATGAGGAAAATTACAGGGTGGCGATGGACATTTTTTATTGGTGGTTTAATGGTGATGTCACTTGGAATAACAATGTCCATTAAAGGGAAAATCGTAGGAACCAGTCCTTGGGATGTGTTGCATGTAGGTTTATTTCAGAACTTTGGTTTATCAATCGGTACTTGGTCTATTTTAACTGGGCTTTTCATTGTAGTATCTACCTCAATTGTTTTGCGAGAATGGCCAAAGGTAGGGACATGGCTTAACATGCTACTGATTGGGTCATTTATAGATGTCTTTAATTGGTTATTGCCGTCCACAAATAGTTATGGCTTACAGGTAACATATTTTGTAGTCGGTTTATTTGTTTTAAGCTTTGGTTGTGGCATGTATATTGCACCTAATATGGGAGCGGGGCCGCGGGATACTTTAATGATGATTCTAGTTGAAAAGTTTGGAGGGACAATTAAAACAGCGCGAATGGGTATTGAGGTGTTTGTCACGATTTTTGGATGGCTACTTGGTGGTCCCGTTGGCGTTGGTACAGTGGTCATTGCTTTAACATCAGGCTATATTGTGCAATATTCATTACCTTATTGTCGGAAGGTATTAATGAAGTGTATTGGCAATGTCGAGGAAATGAAGCCATTCTATTAAATGGGAAGCCACTTTTATCTGTGAAAGATAGAAGTAGCTTTTCATTTTTTTTTAAGTTGCTTCATATAATGCAAGGCATATGATAAAGGGGGATCGAAATTGAACGGAAATGTGACCTATTATTATGGGCACGCACTGACTGGGCAAGGAATTAAACATTTATATAAAGAACTGATGGATGAGGCAGAATTAGTTTATATTTTGCAAGGTGCGCCTACGTTTAAAGGATCAGAGCTTATTAAAGAGCTAGGTTATTTTTATGTGAAGCAAGGCTTTGCGGTGGAGTGGTTTAAGCATGCTTTGTTGGAGGATATTGTTGAGGCAGTATATGTTCAAGGATGTAATCGACTATTTGTATGGTCATCGGGGTGGGGGATTGAACCGATTTTCCTTGGCACCAAGCATCGGGTGATGTCGTTTTATGATTGTTTAGAAGAAATCCAGCTTGAAAGGGCTGGCGAACAGCTCGCTGATGCAATGACGGAACGAGAGTCTTGGCGTGAGAAGTGTATTTCGAAGCTGAATAGTGCTATAAAGATCCATGATGATTGGGAAGTAGTCACACAGAGCTGTATGAACTGGCAGGCATTAAATGACCAGGTTGAAAATTTAAAGACAGATGTTTTCCAATCGATTGTCTTAAATAAAACAGGAATGCGCACACATCGCTTACTCGGAACATTAACACCGAGGGGGGCCGAAAATACAGTAGAAAGTATGACAAGAAATGTAGCTCGAAGATTGATGATTAAAGGGAAGCCAGGTACAGGTAAATCTTCTTTAATGAAAGGTTTAGCAGACGAAGCAAATTCGAGAGGGCTCGATGCACAAATTATTTGGTGCGGCTTGGATTCAAACTCTGTTGATATGGTTATTATCCCGGAATTGAATTTCTGCATCTTTGATAGTACAGAGCCTCATGTCTTTGACCCACAGGACGGAAGGCTAGGGGATGAAATTTTCGATATAGGGAAGCATTGCGCAATTTCACAGGAAGCAGAAGCTCAAATTGAAGATATTCGGGCAAAGTATAAAGAAGCAATGCAGGATGCAATGGGTTATTCGAAGCGTTATGCGGAAGTGGAGTATACAGTCCGTCGATTATTAGATAATTGTATATCGTCATCTCTTTGGCGAGAAAAAACTGCCCCACTATTCGAAAGATTAACAAAGTAATTTTTCTAATAGCATCCTTGTGCTACACTAGGGACTAGAACAGTTTTCCTAGGAAAGGATGATACGCTTGTCAAAAGTATTGAATGCATTTTTAGATGAAAACCTACAAGCCTTACACAATCAAGGCTTATACAATGAAATTGATCCAGTAGAGGGAGCAAACGGCCCAATTATTCAGGTACGTGGCAAAAATCTAGTTAATCTATCATCAAACAACTATCTTGGCTTAGCAACGAATGAAGATTTAAAGCGTATTGCCAAAGAAACAATTGAGACATACGGTGTGGGGGCTGGAGCAGTCCGTACGATTAACGGCACACTTGATTTACACGTAAAATTAGAGGAAAAGCTTGCTGAATTTAAAGGAACAGAAGCAGCTATCTCTTATCAATCAGGTTTTAACTGTAATATGGCAGCTATTTCGGCTGTTATGGATAAAAATGATGCGATTCTTTCAGACCAATTAAACCATGCATCGATTATTGATGGCTGTCGTTTATCACGTGCGAAAATCATTGCCTTTAATCACTCAGATATGGATGATTTACGTGCAAAGGCAAAGGAAGCAAAAGAATCCGGCTTATACAATAAAATCATGATCATTACTGATGGCGTATTCTCAATGGACGGTGATATTGCAAAATTACCAGAAATCGTTGAGATTGCGAAAGAGTTTGATTTAATAACGTATGTCGATGATGCACATGGATCGGGTGTAACGGGTAAAGGAAAAGGTACTGTGAAGCATTTCGGTTTAGAAAAAGAAATCGACTTCCAAATTGGTACACTATCTAAAGCAATTGGTGTTGTTGGTGGCTATGTAGCAGGTAAGAAAAATTTAATTGACTGGCTGAAAGTACGCTCTCGTCCATTTTTATTCTCGACAGCATTACCACCAGGTGATGTTGCTGCAATTACAGCGGCAGTGCAAATGCTAATTGACTCCACAGAGCTACACGATAAGCTTTGGGAAAATGGCAACTATTTAAAAGCAGGTCTTGCAAAATTAGGCTTTAATATCGGCGAATCTGAAACACCAATTACACCTTGTATTATTGGTGAAGAAAAACTTACGCAGGAATTTTCACGTCGCTTATTTGAAGAAGGCGTCTACGCTAAATCAATCGTTTTCCCAACGGTTCCAAAAGGCACAGGACGTGTTCGTAACATGCCTACAGCGGCACATACAAAAGAAATGCTGGACGATGCTCTTGCAATCTATGAAAAAGTCGGCCGTGAGCTAGGCGTTATTCAATAAAAAAATTGGGCTGCCTCAATAGTGAGGTAGCCCTTTTTATGATTCGGAAGGATAGAAGAGCCAAAGCGACGGAAAGCCGCCTCGAAATGCCGGATAAAACAGTCGAAGTGACGGATTGCCACCCCGAAATGCAGGACTGCTTTATTTTGAATGTATGACTTTCGCTGCTTTTAGCTGTTCGATACGTCCATCAGTATCAATTCATTAACGATCGACGCCATCTTTTTTCACCAATGTAATATCGCGTAGGCCCTTTATAGATATTGCCCCCGCTAATGCGATAGAAACTTTTAATTCATCATATAAATTCGTCATTACTTTTTCGACTCCTTGCTGTCCTTCTAGTGCAAGACCGTAGACGAAGGGACGGCCAATGGCAACAGCATCTGCCCCTAAAGCGAGTGCCTTAAGAGCATCCATACCTCGATACACACCGCTATCTAAAATAACAGGAATTCGTCCTTTTACAGCTTTCACAATGTCAGGAAGAGCATCAAGTGAACTAATTACGCCATCCAATTGACGACCACCATGGTTTGATACGATAATACCGTCAATGCCGTTCTCTATAGCTAGTTTTGCGTCTTCAGGATGTAAGATTCCCTTCAGTAAAATGGGGAGATTAGATCGGCGCTTTAATTCACGTACATTGTCCCAATTTAATGTTGGATGGAACACATTTTGCAAAACGCCCTGTACATATGACTCGAATGAATCATCTGGTAAGGAAGCAGTAAAAACAGGATCATTCATATAGTTTCCTCGTGCATACCCAAGCTTTAATGGTGAAAATTGATTGCGAACATCTTCTTCACGCCAGCCGAGCATGACTGTATCTACAGTTAAAACAATAGCCTCAAAACCAGCAGCCTCGGCTCGAGAGGCCATACTATATGCAATTTCTTCATTTGTTGACCAATATAATTGAAACCATTTAGTAGCAGTAGGAGCTGTTTGTGCTACATCCTCAAGTGCATAGCTTGAAACTGTACTTTGAATATAAGGGATTTTTAACTGATATGCTGCACGTGCAACGGCAAGCTCTCCCTCGTCATGTGCCATTCTGTTCATGCCAACAGGAGCAAATAAGAAAGGCGTTGGATGTACTTTTCCGAACAGCTCAATCGATGTATCAATACTTGAAACGTCATGTAAAAAACGTGGAATAATAGAGTATTTTTCAAAGGCTGCGCGGTTATTTTGTAATGTTTGCTCACCCCCAGCACCTGAACGGATGTAGCCAAACGGACCAGCTTCCAATTTTTCTGCAACAGCCTTTTCTAAATCTGTAAAGCAAATAGGGAAGGGGGCTTGTGCATTAATATTCTTTAACAGTAGATCGCCATCTGTTGTCTTTGTCATCGTAATCCTCCTACTAATCTTTCTTTAGTTTCGCAGCAAAGCGGTTACCTATTGATTGAATACTCTGAACTAGGATGATTAAGATAAACACTGTCGCATACATCACATCGACCTCATAACGTAAATGACCGTAGCGATATGCAAGATCACCTAAACCACCAGCACCAACCATTCCTGCCATTGCAGTTGCTCCTATAAGACCGATTGTGGCAATCGTTAAACCTAAAATGATGGATGGGCGAGCCTCACGTAGTAATACATTCCAAATAATATGATGACGTTTAATACCCATTGCTGTATAAGCTTCCACAACACCTGGATCAACTTCTAAAAGTGCCGTTTCCATAAGTCGTGCAATATAAGGCGCTGTATAAACAACAAGCGGCACAATAACACCTTTTACACCGATAGTTGTGCCAACGAGTAGCTTAGTGAACGGTAAAATGAAAAATAGTAAAATAATGAACGGTACAGAGCGAATAATATTAATAAATAAATTGAAAAATTGATATAGAAATTTATTTTCAAATGATTGTCCCTGGCGAGTTAAAACGATTAAAAGCCCTAAAGGGATCCCTATTAAAATAGAAAAGAATAATGAAATCCCGACCATTTGGAAGGTTTCAATAATAGATTTCCCAATAACATCTGACCAATCTGCAAAGAAGCTTTGAATGCTATTCATTTAATTCGCCTCCTAACTCCTCAACACCTACCCCGTTTTCTGTAAAATACTTAAGTGCTTTTTCTACGATATGTGCCTCACCGTGTAGATGGACTACAATATTACCGACAATGCCGTTTTTTAATTCAATGATATTGGCTGCTAAAATATTTGGTTGTACATCATAAACTTTGCTCACTTCTGCAAGTAATGGTTTCCCTGTACTTTCTCCAAGGAATGTTAAACGAATCACACTTCCGGAAAGATTTAATTGCTCGATAAGAGAAGGAGACAAATTGCGTTGAGAAATAGTGTTTAAAAACTTTCGTGTCGTTGGGTGCTGAGGCTTCGAAAATAGTTCTATAGCAGAGCCATATTCTACGACCGCTCCTGATTCAAGAACGGAAACATCATCGCAAATTTTTTGAATAACATTCATTTCATGTGTAATAAGTAAAATAGTGATACCTAGCTCACTATTAATTTTCAACAGAAGTTCAAGAATAGCGTCAGTTGTTTCAGGATCTAGTGCACTTGTCGCTTCATCACTTAGTAAAATCTCAGGCTCTTGGGCAAGGGCACGTGCAATAGCCACACGTTGCTTTTGACCACCTGAAAGCTGGTTAGGGTAGCTATCTAATTTCTCTGTTAGGCCAACAATTTCTGCATATTTTGCAACGCGGTTTTTCACTTCAGAGTCGTTATAGCCGAGAAGCTTTAAAGGTACCGAGATATTGTTGTAAACGGTCGCTGTTTTTAAGAGATTAAAATGTTGGAAGATCATCCCTATTTTTTGACGTGTTTTGCGAAGGTCGTGTAGAGAAAGGGCATTAATATCCACATTATCGATCAAAACTTTTCCTGTTGTTGGACGCTCTAATAAATTGACACAGCGAATGAGGGTACTTTTTCCTGCACCACTGTAGCCAATAACCCCATGAATATCACCTTTTTTGACATGCAAGTTAATACCATCTACTGCTTTGACGATACCTTTTTTAGTTTTAAATTCTTTTGTTATATTTTCTAATTGAATCATACTGAATATCTCCTTTCTAAGTCCTTCTATAAAGCAAGAATCTGCTAGCTTTCCTGTAGGAGTCTCGCAGATTCTTGATTATATGAAGGAACCTTAATCGTTACTTACCAGCTTGGAATAATAGAACCTTTGAATTCCTCTTCAATAAATTTGCGTACTTCATCAGATTGATAAGCTTCAACAAATTTTTTAATTGTTGGGTCATCCTTGTTTTCAGCACGTACCGCAATGTAGTTTACATATGGAGAGTTAGTAGATTCTAAAAAAATGGAGTCTTTTTTAGGATTAATGCCAGCATCAAGAGCGAAGTTCGTGTTTATAGCTGCTACATCTACTTCACTAAGTTGTTTTGGAATTTGTGCAGCCTCTAATTCAATGAATTTCAAATTCTTTTTGTTTTCTTCCACATCACGAATAGATGCTGTTAAATCTGCTCCGCCTTTTAATTTAATAATGCCTGCCTCTTGAAGGACAAATAGTGCACGTGCTCCATTTGTTGGATCATTTGGCAATCCGAATGTTGCACCATCAGGAATTTCATCGAATGATTTATATTTCTTAGAGTATATGCCCATAGGAGTCAAAATTGTTTTTCCTACTGGCACTAAATCTGTATTGTGATCTTTGTTAAATGTATCGAGGAATGGCTTGTGTTGATAGCTGTTTGCATCAAGATCACCCTCGGCTAATGATGTATTTGGTAAAACATAATCAGAGAAAGTTTTTAGTTCTACCTCTAAGCCATTTTCTTTGGCAACTTTTGCAGCAACCTCTGCAATTTGTTCGTGTGGACCAGAAGTTACACCCACTACAATTTTATTTTCATTAATAGCCTTACTTTTACTATCTTCTTTAGTACCACAGCCTACTAACGCTGCTACCAATGTGAGACTCGCTAAACCTAATAAAAATTTGTTTTTCTTTTTCATGAAACATACCTCCAAAGTTGTTTTATCGGTTTGTATAAAAAAACAATTTCGCCTTGGCGTAATTGTAGCTGACGCTTTGCTTTCGCTACAGATAAACAATGCCGTCCGGATTTTGAATTGTGCTAGCACAATTCATTCCTTTCAAAATCCGTGACATCCGCCGGAGGCTTTTATCTTCATGTAAATGAAGATAAAAAAAACTCTCTTAAAAAAATTAAGAGAGGCTCATGAAAAAACGTCCTCTCTTATCTTTCAAACGACTATCGTTTGCAGGATTTAGCACCTTCCTTAAAAAAGGAGGTTGCCGAGCTTCATAGGGCCAGTCCCTCAGCTACTCTTGATAAGAGATTTATAATATTTTTTTGTAAATCCGATAGAACTAATATAAATTATAGGATATAGTTAGTCAATTGAATTTTTTAAATTTTTTATTTTATTATAATATTTTAGTTGCGAAAGAGGCATGGGAATGTCTGTTAAAGTAAGGCGGGAATATTGTTATCACTGCCGATGTCGTTTTAGCAGAAGTACAAGGGATTTATCATATTCGACAGTTTGCTGAAGAAACAGGTCACTATTTTATCCGCTAGAAGAGGGGCTGAAGCAACCAAGAAAGATTGTGAAATGAAAAAACTGTCCCCTGTAGCAAGTGTGAGCTAATAGGACAGTTTTTCGATAGGTTCTTGCTCAGGAAGGGGGATTGAAACGCTCATGAGCTAAATAAGTTTAATTTTTCAATTCTGCTGATTGCTTCACGTATGCGGTCTTCGCTAACAAGTAAGCCAACCCGCACATAGCCTTCACCATATTGACCGAAGCCGTTACCTGCAGCTACTGCGATATCAGCTTTGTCGAGCAATAAATCAGCAAATTGTTCACTCGTAAAACCTAATGGGACAGGGAGCCATGCAAAGAAAGAGCCTCTAGGTGCTGTTACTTGCCAACCAATTCGCTGAGCTTCTTCGATAAGGACGTTTCGTCGACGCTCATAAGTCGCTCTTAGCTTATCAGCGCAACATTGAGAAGCAGTAAGTGCAACTGCCGCAGCTTGTTGCACTGCAGGAAATTGACTACAAAATAGATGATCTTGAATAAGGTTAATGGCTGCAACAATATCAGGGTTACCAACTGCAAAACCAATGCGCCAGCCTGCCATATTATACGTTTTGGATAATGTATACATTTCGATACCGACATCTTTTGCACCGTCAGCTTGCAGGAAGCTAATAGGTCTATTGCCGTCAAATCCAATCGCCCCGTAGGCAAAATCATGTGATACGATAATATTGTGCTCTTTTGCAAAGCGTACTGTTTCTTCGAAAAATTCAAGTGTTGCAGTACCACCGGTTGGATTATTCGGGTAATTCAAGTAAAGAAGCTTTGCCTTTTCTTTTACTTCATTGGATAAAGCATTATAATCAGGCAGGAAATTATTCTCTGCAAAAAGTGGCATGACTTCAAAATTAACATCACCTAATACGACACCAGATAAGTAATCTGGATATCCAGGATCAGGTAGTAACATTGTATCTCCAGGGTTTAAAACCGCCAACGGTAGCTCAACAAGACCAATTTTCGTACCACCGAGAATAGCTACTTCTGTTTCAGGATCAATGTTAACATTGTATTCACGTTTGTAGAAGTCTGCTGCTGCTTGGCGTAATTCTGCTATGCCACGAAATGGAGAGTATTTATGATTTTGAGGATTTTCTGCTGCCCCCTGTAATGCTTTAATAATGTGTGGAGGAGTGGGTTGGTCAGGATTACCTTGACCGAGATTAATAACATCACGCCCTTCAGCTAGAGCAGCGTTTACTTTTTGCACAAGTGCTGCAAAAAATTGAGTTGGGAGTTGCTGTAGTTTTTTTGAGAATTCCATGCATGTCCACCTTTTTCAGAATATAATAATTATTAAAGATATGATGCACATAATATTACTTTTTTTAGTAATTGTCTAGAGCATTTTCAAAAACTATAGGTAACTATAAGCGACCAAATACGTATATGGGGGTGGGAAAAATGAACAAAGTCTCATATTTTATCGTCAATGCTTTTACTACAGAACTTTACATGGGAAATCCCGCAGCAGTATGTTTACTTGATTCAGTAATACCTGAGTCGACGATGCAGAAAATTGCTCAGGAGATTCCTGTACCAACAACAGCTTTTGTACAAAAGAAGGATAATGATTTTTTTCTTAGATGGTTTACACCAGCAAAGGAAATACCGATTTGTGGACATGGGACAATTGCTAGCGCTTTTTTACTCTGGAAACAAGGGATTGTACCCGTCAACTCTTCAATTACATTCCAAACTTTAAGTGGTCCTTTGCAAGCGATTTGGTTTAATGAGCTGGTTGAAATAACAATTAAGAAGTACCAGTTAGAAGAGATTGAATGTCCTTTGGAGCTTGAAGAATGGCTTGGTATGAAACCAACATATGTGGGAAAAACAGAATTGGATTATATCGTGGAGCTAAGTCACGAAGAGTATATTGCAGATTTCAAAGCTGATTTTCATGCGATGAATCAGTTCCCTGTACGTGGTGTTTGTATTACAAGTCGTTCTAAGGATGAGGGGATTGATATTGTTTCAAGATTCTTTTCTCCAGCACAAGGCATTGATGAAGACCATGTAAATGGTTCCACTCATGGTGCGTTAGGACCTTACTGGTGTGAAAAGTTATCAAAAGAAAGCATCGTTAGCAAACAGCTTTCAAAACGTGGTGGATTATTATACGTTACACCAAAAATAAAAGATGTGGCAATCGCGGGTTCG
The DNA here is from genome assembly GCF_050279145.1 of Lysinibacillus sp. NPDC094177. NCBI lineage: Bacteria > Bacillati > Bacillota > Bacilli > Caryophanales > Bacillaceae > Lysinibacillus > Lysinibacillus sp. NPDC094177. The sequence goes on from NZ_JBNNTW010000011.1 coordinate 26,370, forward strand.
GCAGTTCGAGTATTAAGTGGAGAAATGTTAATCTAAATATTGAGCTAAAACCATGGAAGTAAGGTTGATTTATTGTAGTATAAATACAGAATAGTACTGTCTAGAGGAGGAATAGCTATGAAGATTGGCTGTATTCAATTAAACGTAGGCTTTGGCAAAGTAGAAGAAAATTTTGCTCGCGCTGAGGATAAGATTCGTGAAGCGGCAAAACAAGGTGCAGAAATTATTGTGCTACCAGAAATGTGGAATACAGGCTACGCACTTGAAAAATTACCAGAGCTTGCAGATGTGGATGGAGAACGTTCGAAAGCATTTTTATCAAACCTAGCGAAAGAGCTTGGCGTACATATTGTAGGTGGTTCTGTTTCAACGAAAAAGGGCGATAAATTTTACAATACGATGTATACGTTTAATAGAAATGGTGAGTTAGTAGGCGAATACAATAAGGCACATCTTTTCCGTTTGATGGACGAGCATTTATATTTAGAAGCTGGAGATGAAATGAATCGCTTTGCTCTTGGAGATATCGAGGCTGCCGGAGTAATTTGCTATGATATTCGCTTCCCTGAATGGTTACGTGCCCACGCCTTAGCAGGTGCAAAGGTATTGTTCGTGCCAGCTCAATGGCCGACACCACGTATCGATCATTGGAAAACATTGCTGCAAGCACGTGCCATTGAAAACCAATGCTTTGTGATCGCTGTTAATCGTATTTCTAGAAAGGTAGAAAACTTCAATGGTCAATCAATGATTATTCAACCGTGGGGCGAAGTGCTTTGGGTTGGCGCGGAAGACGAAGAAGTAGCTATCATTGACGTGGACTTTTCAATTGTCGATGAAGTACGAGGCCGAATTCCTGTTTATGACGACCGCAGACCTGGATTATATAGCGGAGTAGTTGCCGAAAAATAAAATCTGGTAGCACGCTCAAGGAGCAAAGCGATCTTGAGCGTGCTAACCGGTA
>NZ_JBNNTW010000011.1:27429-86733 GCF_050279145.1 Lysinibacillus sp. NPDC094177
GGTGAACATCGCTGATAAACCGGTGAACATCGCTGATAAACCGGTGAACATCGCTGATAAACCGGTGAACATCGCTGATAAACCGGTGAACATCGCTGATAAACCGGTGAACATCGCCGCTAACCCCTGCCAACAACCAAGAAATTAATTTTTATCCTCAATTAAAGAATTAGCGAGCAACATAAATTCAAGTGTAATCCGATTATGGCCCTTCATGAAATTTTTCCCTAAGAGACTTTCAAGCTTTTTTAAACGATGATAGAGCGTTTGGCGCACGATGAACAGTTGATTGGCTGTTTGTTGTTTGGAGCCATTCGTTTGCAAGTATACTTGTAGAGTTTCTAATAGTTTGCTGTTATATTTTTTGTCATATTCAATAACAGGTTGCAAATAATCTTGAATTACTTCCTGTAAATTTACTTGCATCTGTAATTTATAGATGAGGTGATACAAATGTAAATCATCGTAAAAATAAGATGTTGTTTGTACTTTACTGCAAATATACAATGTTTCGAGTGCCGTTTGATAGCTCTTCGGGATTTCTTCTACGTCTGCAACGACTTTGCCGATTGCTACTTGATAACCTTGGACCATTTGTTTTTTATAAAAATCGGTTTTCTGAAGGGAAGAAACTAATGTATTTAATAATTCACGACTCGATTTACTATCCTTCGTATGGAGTAAAATAAAAATGACATAGCTTTTTCTTTCAAATAAAAATGGTATAAATCCATTTTGTTCGAAAAGATTTCGATAGTAGAGCTTACTATAGACAATATCCTCTTGTACCTTAGTGACTGCATTAGGAGTTGCTAAAATAAAAACAGCTCCGCTAGAAAGATTATAGTTAGAATGATAGGTTACGATAAATTTGTATATTTCCTCTTTCGATAGTTTTTGATCTATCCAGTCCGCTAAAATAGAGGCATCTTCAATGTCTCTTTTCTCTTCAATATAAAATTCTCTCATTAACAGTTGTGCTAACGCAGTAGCTGTACGGTCTAAGATAAGTAGTTCGAACTCTGAGAATCGACCATCTTCTCTATAGAGCGTTAAATCTGCATATTGCTGATCAAAAATAAAGATTGGCTCATTTTTAAATACGGGTGCTAATTTTTTCATCGTTAATAGTTCTTGGCGTTTTTTATACGGCATATTTGGAAAAAAGATAGGCTCTCGACCTTTAATAGAAAAGATAATTTGTGTCTTTAATTCGTTATACATATTTTGTAAAATTTCTTCTGCGGTTTGCCCTAATAGCGCGTTCTTATTTAATGTTTGAGAGTAGGATTCTAACGTAGAGATCATTAAATATTGTTGATTCATAATTTGACTATGTAAATCCTGTGTAATGCGGACAAAAGGAACCGTGTCATGAAAAACGATAATAGGGAAGCTGTGACGGTTGGCAAGGGATACAATTACTTCTGGGATGGTTTGTATGGAAGTCCCATATTCAATACACAATGCAGCGCAATTTTTTTTGATTAAGGATTCTACAAAAAAGATAAAATCCTCTATGCTATGCTGAAGGCTTATCCCTGTTGTTAAAACCAGTTCATCACCAGCTAGAAAATTATCTACCTGTATAATTTCAATGACATGAGCCCATTTTACAATTCGTAATAATCCATCCTCACCAGCTACGACCTCGGCGCTTTGAAAGTATGTATTTTCTAATACATCCCTCACTTGAAGCTTAAATTGGCTCATTTTTATCCTCCCTCCTTTTAACATAGACCATTTCCCGATTTTCTTATTGATGTGCGATTATTGCTTAAATAAGTAATAATATTATATTTTTAGAATGTTTAGTCTATTTTACATTATGTTTAAAACAAATGTATAGAATTTTACAGTTTGTCTATTACTTCGTTTCTATGTAACATGTAAAATTTTAGTAAGCGGTAATCCAATCTAATAAAAGAGGGGAGTTGATATGGAGCAACAAACGCATTTAAAAGGGTGCACCTGTTAATGCCATATTAACAGCGACATTCTTCTCTTATATTGCCGTTATTATGAACTATGTTTCACCAGATAAAGTATTTATGTTTTTACTTAGTTCATGCAATGCAATCACGTTGATTTTTTACTTAATCATTGCATTTTCTCAATTGAAAATGCGACGGAAAATTGAGAAAGAAAATCCGGAACTTTTAAAAGTTAAAATGTGGTTATTTCCGTATTTAACATATTTAACAATATTGGCTACAACAGCATTACTGATCTCTATGTTCTTCATCGAATCGATGCGATCACAAATTTAGTGATAGTAGTGATGGTTTTCTATTTAGTTACACAAAAGAAAAAATTGCTTAACCCAGTGGATGAAGCAAGTTCTATTTTCCGAAAGGAAGAATTGGATTTTGAATAACAATAAATGAGGAGTGGGGAAATTATGACAGTTCAGCAAAAAGTAAAAACGCTATCACATTTTATCAATGGTGTTGAAACAGCAGGTACTAGTGGCCGTTACTCGGAAGTTTATAATCCAACAACAGGAGAGGTCATTGCGCAAGTTCCGTTAGCGACTAGAGATGAGGTGAAGCAGGCTATCCAGCAAGCGAAGGCAGCTTTCCCTGCATGGAAAAAGACATCGATTGGTAAACGGGTTGAGGTTTTGCATCGTTTCCGTCAGTTATTAGTTGAAAGACAAGATGAGCTCATTGAGGTTATTTGTGAGGAAAGTGGGAAAACGAAGGAAGATGCAAAGGGCGAAATTGTTCGTGGCATTGAATCCGTAGATATGGCAATAAGTGCCCCGCAAATGCTGAAAGGGGAATATTCGGTTAATGTAGGCGGCGATATTAATGCCTTTTCTGCAAAAGCCCCACTTGGAGTTGTTGCAACAATTGCTCCATTTAATTTCCCTGTTATGGTTCCATTGGCAATTACAAGTATGGCGATTGCGGTTGGAAATGCAGTTATTTTAAAGCCGTCTGAGCGCGTACCAATCTCAGCCTTATATTTAAGTAACTTATGGAAAGAGGCGGGACTGCCAGACGGAATTTGGACAGTTGTTAATGGTGATAAAGAAGCGGTAAATGAGCTGTTAGAAAATAAAGAGATACAAGCAATTTCATTTGTTGGATCAACGCCTGTTGCGGAATATATTTACCAAACAGGGACGAAGCACAATAAGCGCGTCGCAGCATTTGGTGGTGGGAAGAACTTTATGATTGTCATGCCAGATGCAAATCTAGAGCAAACAGCTAATGCCTTTTTAGGTGCAGCATATGGAGCGGCATCTCAACGTTGTATGGCCATTTCAGGAGCAATCGTCGTTGGCAAAGATATTGAACAACGCTTTACAGAGATATTAAAGGAGAAAGTTTTAAAATTAAAAGTTGGTCCATATACAGATGACGAAGTAGACTTTGGCCCAGTTATTACGCAGCAATCAAAAGATACTATTCTTCGATATATCGACGGTGCTATTGCGGAGGGAGCCAATCTTGTAACTGACGGCCGAAATCCAAAAGTATGTGAAACATCGAAAGGCTTCTATCTTGGTCCGACATTATTAAATAATGTAACTCCAGAAATGACTATTTTTAAAGAGGAAGTTTTTGGTCCTGCGCGTATTGTTGTAGGCGTTGAAACCTTGCAAGAAGCTATTGATTTGATTAATGATCACGAACTTGGGAATGGTGTCACGATGTTTACGAGCAGCGGTTCGGCGGCGCGTAAATTCCAAGAAGAAATTGAAGTGGGTATGGTAGGCGTTAATGTTCCGATTCCGATTCCAGTTGGCTATCACAATTTTGGCGGATGGAAGCGGTCTAAGTTTGGTGAAGGGCATATGTTTGGACCAGACCAAGCACGATTCTTCACGAAAGCGAAAACGATTTCTGAACGTTGGCCGGATGAAACAGAGGATACGACAAGTTCATTTGCGTTCCCAAGCAATAACGATGTGAATAAGTGAAAAAACATAAAGGGGTGTATAGATATGGTTCAAGTAAATCTTAAAAATGATATTTTAAAGAAAGATGAACAATATGTATGGCATTCAATGAAACCCTACAATCCACAAGCAACGTATGTAGTAGAAAAATCAAATGGTGCGAGGATTGTTGATACAGATGGAGTTGAATACATCGATGCAATGGCAGGATTATGGTGTGTAAATGTAGGCTATGGACGCAAGGAATTAGCAGATGTTGCACATGAGCAGATGATGAAAAATGCATATGCTCCTTTATCGCAGGGACATTTACCAGCAGTTGAACTGGCTGAAAAGATTAATGAAATGCTTGGTGGAGATTATGTCATTTTCTTCTCTAATAGTGGGTCAGAGGCTAACGAAACAGCGTTTAAAATTGCGCGTCAGTATCATCAACAAAAAGGGGAAAGCTCTCGTTATAAAATTGTTTCTCGCTACCGTGCATATCACGGAAGTTCTTTTGGAGCATTGGCTGCGACAGGGCAAGCGGAACGAAAATATAAATATGAACCATTATCTCCTGGCTTTATCCATGTAGCACCACCTGACCAATATCGGGAACATGAAAGTGATACAATTGCTCCAACAGATTTAGCAAGCGTCAAGGCTGTAGACAAGACGATGACGTGGGAGCTAAGTGACACAATAGCCGCAATGATTTTAGAGCCAATTATTACAGGTGGGGGCGTCATTATGCCTCCGGAAAACTATTTAAGGGGCATTGAGGAAGTGTGTAAAAAACATGGAGCTTTAATGATTGTAGACGAGGTAATTTGTGGCTTTGGTCGAACAGGTAAGCCATTTGGATTCATGAATTACGGTGTGAAACCAGATATTATTACAATGGCAAAAGGGATTACAAGTGCCTATTTACCATTATCAGCTACAGCGGTAAAACGGGAAATTTATGAGGCATTCATTGGATCTGATGCATACGGTTATTTCCGTCATGTCAATACTTTTGGCGGATCACCAGTTGCATGTGCGGTCGCATTAAAAAATATTGAGATTCTTCAGCGAGAAGCATTATTTGAAAGATCTAGCGAGGTTGGAGCTGCTACTCTGCAAGCGCTTCAGCAAGCGTTGGAGAATCACCCGAACGTTGGGAATGTTCGAGGCAAAGGTTTATTAATTGGTATTGAGTTAGTTTCAGATAAAACGTCGAAGGAGCCTTTACCAGTAGATAAAGTAAATGCTGTTATCGCTGCATGTAAGGAGCAGGGTGTTATTATAGGTAAAAATGGTGCAACTGTTGCAGGCTTTAATAACGTATTAACATTATCTCCACCTCTTAATATTGTACAAGAGGATCTTGATACAATCATAAAAGTTGTCATTGATAGTATTCATAAAGTGAAGCTTAATTAGTGGTGTCTTGTAGATAAATTACTGCCTGTAAAAAAAGTAAAGCTGTCTCTTAAGTTAAAGTAGAAACTTTTGAGACAGCTTTTTGATTGTCTTATAGCATAGGAAAAGCGAGGCAGTATGAGTATGAACAACGCTCCTCCTGTTAGAAAAAGTATCATTCATACACAACTTCACCTACTCTTTTGTTGTTTTAAACAAGTAGCCACTATAAGAATTGTAGATAATCATCACAATGCCCATTAACATGAAATTTGATATGAGTGAACTTCCGCCATAGCTTAAAAATGGTAATGTCATACCTGTTACAGGTAAAAGTCCAATTGTCATCCCGATATTTTGTGTAATTTGGAAGGCTAATAAACTAGAGATACCTGCTCCCATCAACGTCATAAATGGGTCCCTTGCTTCTACTGTAATGAGAACAATACGGTAAATGACAAAAAATAAAAGAGCAATGACAAATGCCCCTCCAATGAACCCGAGCTCTTCAGCGATGTTTGCGAAAATGAAATCTGTATGCTTTTCTACGACATAGACATTATTGTTCATGTATCCCTTACCATTAAACCCTCCTGAACCTATTGCTAAAAATCCCTGCCTAGTTTGATAAGATGAATCCAGATGCTCATAAGGCTGCAACCAGCCATAAATGCGAGAAATTTGATGCCCTGATAATTTATTTAATATTTTATCTGTAAAAAATTCATTAAATTTTACATAAAGAATAACCACAACGCTGAGAATTGATACTGGAATGGCTGTAAAGATTATAAGCAATTTTCTTTGTATACCTGAAAAGAAAATCATCGGTATAATCATCGACATATAAATCATTGCCATGCCCGTATCAGGCTGCTTATAAACAGCAAGCGTAGGTGGAAGGGTGATAACAGCAATTATGAAGAGAAGCCGCATATCCGTTAAAAAGGTAGGGCGCACATATTTCTCTCGATGTGCAACAATGACCTTACTGACAACGATTAAAAGCGCGAACTTTAAAAACTCTGACGGTTGGAATGATCCTAACACTGGAACTTGGTACCAACGCTTCGCCTCATTTACAGTTCTAGCTATACTCTCGGGTGCAATAAATAAGCCAAATGTTAAAACGACCATCGCCCAATAAAATGGCCAGCCAATCTTTTTTAGTTGCTCAATATCAAGCGTCGCTACTCCATACATAATTAAAAATCCGATTAGATAATAAAAAAACTGCTTTATAATAAACGAGCTTGTATACTGCTCAAACACCGTACTACTGGAATGAACAAAGAGACAACTAATAATGCAAAGTAACATTAAGCTAACGACTAAACTTTTATCTAATTTATATATTTTATTTAATTCTAACATTCTAACACCTCCCTTAAAAACCAAACTATTAATAGAAAACGATAGAGATATACAGAAGGTTGCGAGTTAAATGAGTATTACAAAAATTAAAAATCTTAAACTAATTTTACTAATTATTTAATTTTATATTTGATTCTATTTGAGTAGTTTTGTGGATTACCAGCATAATGTTTTGTTTTTTTCTGGGCTCGTCAAATGGGGGTGCTTGGGGATACGAGTGTGTTAAAGAATAAAACGATTAATCATGAACACCTGAAACGGGATGTGTTGTTAAATATAATAATTTTCTGTTGAGATAATTTAGAAACTCTTCGTGCAATCTTTACAAAAACATAACACTGGCTTTACATCTTCATACTATCATTATTGGTAAGAGTTGGAGAAGGAGCCAAGGATGATGCATTTTTTTCGATACATAATGGTGAAGGACAAGTTACTTGTGCTGATGATTGTTTGTGTACTATCGAATGTATTGCTAGGTGTTTTTAGTGTTGATTATTTACGGAAAATGTCATGGCATGCAAGTGAAAGTTATACCGAAGGGCTTATACCGATTGGCTGGTTAAATGAGTTAGAGGAATCGCAACGAAATTTAGACTATTTAGTAGATTCAGCTGGGACTAATCAAGAAATGACAGCCATTTTAAAAAATGCTGAGCAGCCATTAGGTCATTTAGAAAGTCTAGAAATTGATAAAAAGATGAGTCATCAGGTGAAAAAAATTAAAACCTTACTAGCACAGCAGGTAGAATTGATTGATAGCTATCAGCAATTGAGTCAAAATGAACAACAACAATTTTATGCTCAGTCTTATTTACCTGTAAGTAAGCAAAGTCATACATTATTAGAAGAAACTCAAAGCTATTTGGTTCAGAGGGCAAAGGAACAGCAACAGGCATACCAAAAAGATGTTCAATTTGGTTATTGGTTATTAGGAGGAGTGTGTTTATTTGTTGTTTTGCTAGTAATCTGTATAGGATTTATAGCAGCAAAGGCAGTGAATATACCAACACGTCAATTGAAGTCATTATTAAAGCGTGCAGAGCAAGGTGATTTCACAGCGAGTGCCAGCTATGTGGCGCAGGATGAGCTTGGCGAAGTAGTATCGTCTTACAATCAAATGGTAACAGAAGTGAAAAGATTACTTCATACAGTATCAAACAGTGCACATGAGGTTGAAGGGATGACTGGGAAGCTGCAGGAATCCTCAGAGCAATCGTCTAACACGACGCACAAAATTGCAAAGGATGTGCAGTCAATTTCTGATTCAACTGCTGCTTCTACAAAAAAATTAGCTTCCAATACAGCATCTCTAGAGGAAGTGCTAAATGGAGTGCAAGTAATTTTAGAAAAAGTACAGGTTGTAGAAAATTTTGCTCATAAAACTGCGCGTGATGCAGAAAGCGGTACGGAAATTGTACAGGCAAATTTAACACAAATACAGGCTATTAAGCATGCAGTTGAGAAATCGAATACAGCCATTTTTAATCTTGTAGAGAGAGCAGCTACTATCGATCAAATGGTTGAGGTAATTGAAAAAATTACAGCGCAAACAAACCTTTTAGCCTTAAATGCATCTATTGAGGCTGCTAGAGCAGGGGAGCATGGTAAAGGATTTGCAATTGTGGCCAATGAAGTACGCAAGCTTGCGGAGCAGACAGTTCATTCAACACAAACAATTACGTCCATTGTACAAAACATTCATTTAGATTCTAGCTATGCTGTCCAAATGATGGAGGGTGTGTTAGTCGCAACTGAAAAGGGTGTGCAGGTGACAGGGGATACGGCAACAAGCTTTGATCATATTTTAGAAAAAGTACACACAATTAAGCCTTATATAATGGAAGTATCTGCAACTGTTCAAGAAATTGCTAATCATACGAAAAAGGTTAGTGAAGATGCGGTGATGTTAACATCATTTTCTGATACGAATGCGGCATCAACTAAAAATGTAGCTACGTTAACAGCCGATCAATTAACCGCGCAGCAGCAGTTCCATAATTATACAAAAGAGTTACATAAGGTATCAAAAGTTTTACAAATAGCCGTAAAACGTTTCTCAATCTAATAAGAACGAAAGGACCTTTCTTTGTATTCAAAGAAGGTTCTTTTTTGGCTCATCACCATAACGTTGGTTGATTTCCGTTCCTCTATTTGCTCACTCCATGGTCTCATCTGTGGCGCTGATCCCCAAGGAGTCGCCCAGTCTCCACTCCAATCAACTTATATCAATTTCGCCTCTGTTGCTATGAGTAAAAATGGACAAATGTACTTTTCGGATGTACATTTGTATTTCGTTTGTTTTTCTAGCACAATATTTTATAGGGCTCATATACTGGTAATAAAGGGTTTTACTCTATGTTTTTTAAATTATAAAATATGAAGGTTGTATTTTTAATAAGAACACATTATAATGAGATTCATCGGAAATGTTATTAAATCAATGTTTATTTATATAATATTGTACTCTCTGGTAGTACAATTGTTCATAGGTGGAGGTTCGGAGAAATGAAGAAGATAATGGTTACAGGAGCACTAGGTCAAATAGGTTCTGAGCTTGTAGAAAAGCTTCGTAGTATTTATGGAGAGGACAACGTGTTGGCGACAGATATTCGAAAGCTTGAACTTTCTAAGGGCCCATTTGAAGTATTGGACGTGACGGATGGACAAAGAATGCATGATTTAGCGAAAGATTTTGGTGCAGATACAATGATGCATTTAGCGGCGCTATTATCAGCAACAGCAGAAAAAAATCCGTTGCTGGCGTGGAATTTAAATATGGGTGGTTTAATGAATGCATTGGAGGTTTCACGTGAGTTAAACTTGCAATTTTTTACGCCGAGCTCAATAGGTGCGTTCGGTCCATCGACACCGAAGGATAATACGCCGCAGGATACATTGCAGCGTCCAACAACAATGTATGGGGTCAATAAAGTTGCAGGTGAGCTATTATGTGATTATTATTTCAATCGTTTTGGTGTAGATACTCGCGGTGTTCGTTTTCCAGGGTTAATTTCATACGTAACTCCTCCTGGAGGTGGTACGACAGACTATGCAGTAGAAATCTTCTATGAGGCGATCAAGCAAGGGAAGTACACATCTTATATTCAAGAAGGTACGTACATGGATATGATGTACATGCCAGATGCATTGCAGGCTATTGTAGATTTAATGGAAGCGGATAGTAGCAAACTAATACATCGGAATGCCTTTAATATCACTGCAATGAGCTTTGAGCCATCTCAAATTGCGGCGGAAATTAAAAAGCATTTGCCACATTTCCGTATGGATTATAATGTAGATCCAGTACGTCAAGCTATAGCAGATAGCTGGCCAAATTCTATAAATATAGACGCGGCACAGAAAGAATGGGGTTTTAAAGCACAATATGACTTAGCAAAAATGACAGTTGATATGCTAGAAAAATTAAAAATCAAACTACAAACAAAAGCTTGTTCATAAATAAGAATTCCTGAAAAAAGATGAAGAAAACAATATAGTTTTCTTCATCTTTTTTTGTTGGAGCATAAGATGGTCAAGGAAATCTCGGTAAATGCTGTGACACTTTAAATGGGATAATTTATGTTTTTAGACAATACACTTTCCTACAGGCGCGATTCTCATGTTGTTATCAGCGATCATTGACATTTTATCAGCGATTCTCATGTTGTTATCAGCGATTATTGGCGTTTTATCAGCGATTCTCATGTTGTTATCAGCGATCATTGACATTTTATCAGCGATTCTTATGTTGTTATCAGCGATCATTGACATTTTATCAGCGATTCTCATGTTGTTATCGGCGATTATTGGCGTTTTATCAGCGATTCTCATGTTGTTATCAGCGATCGGCATTGTAGCATCGAGCCGCTTATCGCTATCGCGCAGAAAACATCTGTTGGCTCCCGGGAAAGCGCCCAGTCGGAACCGAAATCAATATCACGTTATGCGAATGAGTTATTTTAGAAAATGTTTACAATAAAAAGAAAATTATTGGAATATATAGCGAAAATTATAATTTTAAAATATAATTATATTCAGAATATTAATAGTATTCAAATTAAATTTCTATTAATATTTCACAAGGGGAAAGATAGGGAGTTCACAAGACGAAGGGATGGATGGTTTTTATGATGCAAACGCCGTTAGTATTAACAAGCTTTTTTAAACGAGCAGAAACTTATTTTGCTAGAAAGACTATTGTTTCGCGGACGAGCCCACAGAAGATTCACCGTTTAACATATGGGGAATGGGCGAAAAGGACACGTCGCTTAGCAGATGCACTTACAAAGCTGGGGATGAAGAGAGGGATGAAGATTGGCTCTTTTGCCTGGAATCAGCATCGCCACTTAGAGGCATATTTTGCGGTACCGTGTTCTGGCGCTGTTTTACACATGGTGAATATTCGTTTATCAGAAGAGCATTTGATTTATATTATTAATCATGCAGAAGATGAGATTTTAATGATTGATGTGGATTTGTTACCAATCATTGAAAACATTGCGCCTGAGCTTAAGACAGTGAAACATTATATTATTATGACGGATGAGGATACTTTGCCAGAAACGACATTACCGAATGCATTATCATATGAAGATTTATTAGCAGCAGCAGATGAAAACTATCAATTCCCAGAGGATATAGGAGAAGAAGAGCCTGCTGGAATGTGCTATACAAGCGCTACAACAGGAAATCCAAAAGGGGTGGTTTATTCACATCGAGGTCTGGTACTACATAGTATGATGCTGAGTATGTCTGATTCAATGGGCATTTCTGAGCGTGATGTTGTGATGCCAATTGTACCAATGTTTCATGCTAATGCATGGGGATTACCATTTGCAAGTGTCAATGTAGGTGCTACACAGGTATTACCTGGTCCACAATTCACATCGGCAATAATTTTGGATTTAGTGGAGCAGGAGAAGATTACATTAACTGCTGGAGTGCCGACAATTTGGATTGGGGCGTTGCAGGAACAGGAGAAGCGTGAACGAGATATAAGTTCGCTACGTGCCATTTGTTGTGGTGGCTCTGCTTCACCAACTCGTCTTATTCGTACATTTGAAGAGCAATATGGCATTCCATATATTGTTGTATATGGGATGACTGAAACAACACCGATTGTAGCGTTATCGAATTATATGTCTTGGATGGATGACTGGCCAATTGAAAAGCGTATTGAATCGAGAGCAATGCAAGGAATGACGATGGCCGGTATTGAATCGAGTATTATTAATGACAATGGAGAGGTACCATGGGATGGAGAGACAATGGGTGAGTTACGCTTACGAGGTCCATGGATTTCACACGAGTATTATCGAGATGAACGGACAAATGATGCGTATCGAGATGGGTGGTTATATACCGGGGACATCGCGGTACGAACAGAGGATGGCTTTATCAAAATAACAGATCGTACAAAGGATTTAATTAAGTCGGGTGGGGAGTGGATATCCTCAGTTGATTTAGAAAATGCATTAATGACTCATGACGCTGTTTTGGAAGCAGCAGTTATTGCAATTCCGCATGTCAAATGGCAAGAACGCCCACTAGCTTGCGTGGTATTGAAGGAAGGCAAGTCAGCAAACGAAGAGGAGCTTCTTGCATTTTTAGAAAGCCAATTTGCAAAATGGTGGGTACCAGATGATGTAGTATTTTTAGATGAGATTCCAAAAACATCGGTTGGGAAGTTTTTGAAAGCTAAGCTTCGAGATAATGTGGCAGAAATTTATCCGAAATTAAGTTCATTCGTATAGGTAAAAGAGCGATTTCCACATAGGGAAGTCGCTCTTTCGTTTTTCTATTTATTTAACATTTGGAATACTTGTTCCACGTCTTTGTCTCCACGGCCAGAAATATTGATAATAATGCTCTCTTCCGAAGATAATGTTGGAGCAAGTTTTAGTGCATGAGCAACTGCGTGGGAGCTTTCAAGTGCAGGAATAATTCCTTCAACTTTTGACAGCACTTGGAATGCTTCAAGCACCTCTTCATTTGTCACTGTTACATATTCTCCACGACCAATTGTTTTTAAATAGCTATGTTCTGGACCAGCCCCAGGATAATCTAGTCCTGCAGCAATCGAATATGTTGGTAGTGGATTGCCCTCTGCATCTTGCAGTACTAAACATTTGAAGCCGTGTAATTCACCTGGTGTTCCTTCATTTAATGTTGCTGCTTTTTCAGGTTCAATGCCGATGAGGCGAACATTTTCATCTGAGATATACTCTGCAAAAGCACCAATTGCATTACTACCACCACCGACACAAGCAAGTATTGCTGCTGGTAGCTTTCCTTCTTTTTCCAAAATTTGTTCACGACTTTCACGGCTAATGACTGATTGGAAATGCTTCACCATTGAAGGGAATGGATGAGGCCCAACAGCAGAACCTAATAAATAGAAAGTCGTTTCATAGTTTTCTACTAAATCAGCAAATGCTTCATCCACTGCATCCTTTAGTCGCCCTTGGCCTTTATCAACTGCTACTACCTTTGCACCAAGAAGCTCCATACGGAACACATTTAATGCTTGACGCTTTGTATCCTCTAAACCCATATAAACTGTGCAATCCATTCCGAACATTGCGCAAGCAGTTGCTGTTGCTACTCCGTGCTGACCTGCACCTGTCTCGGCGATAACACGATTAGCACCCATGCGCTTTGCTAATAAAATCTGTCCAAGAACGTTGTTAATTTTATGTGAACCTGTATGGTTGAGATCCTCACGCTTTAAATAAATTTTTGCGCCACCTAATTGTTGTGTTAAATTTTCAGCAAAATAAAGTGGAGATTTGCGCCCAACATATTCACGGAAATAATAATCTAGCTCTTTGTTAAAGTCTTCATCGTCTTTGTATTTTTGGAAGTTTTCATCAAGAATACTTAATACATTTTGAAGCTCCTCAGGAACGAAGCTACCTCCAAATTCACCGAAATATCCCTTTTTCTCTGCTACTTTACTCATCTGCTCTCGACTCCTCTATCTAATTTTTCCACAAAAAAAGTCACTCCAATCCTTCTGTAAAAAGGACGAGTAACCGTGGTGCCACCTTAATTCGCAAAAATGCGCGCTTTCGTACTCCGGTAACGGGGAGTAAATTCGTCCTCACATTTGATGAGGCTGCTCCAAAGTCCATTCACAAGTATGTACTACTGATTTGCACCAATCATCAGCTCTCTTTAAGCACAACCGCTTGCTACTATTCTTTTTCCTAGCATTTATTGAAAAGAATTGTAAAATATTTTCAGAATATTGTCAAGGTATTAAAAAAAACGAATCTAAAAAGATCCGTCTGTTAAATCAAATTTTTGAAGTTTAAGCGTTTATTCAAGATATACATAATCGGTGCACCGACTGCTAAAACAACAAATTCACCTGCAGCGACAGTTAACCATGTCCAGAAGAATGGTAGTTCTAATGCTAAGTTCAATTCAAATGCGATGATAAACATAGTACATGTAAATAAAAACGTATTGATCACTAAACGTGCCCAAATATTTTTGACAAATTTACAAATAAGAATGAGCAACCCAAGGGTAATTATCGAATGGCCTACACC
This sequence comes from Lysinibacillus sp. NPDC094177, assembly GCF_050279145.1. NCBI lineage: Bacteria > Bacillati > Bacillota > Bacilli > Caryophanales > Bacillaceae > Lysinibacillus > Lysinibacillus sp. NPDC094177. Next base: position 41,659 of record NZ_JBNNTW010000011.1, read on the forward strand.
GAAAATTAAATCGTAGATGCCGAGTGGAGAAAATATATTGGAGATAAATACACCAATAATAATTCCAACGGCAAAACGTGGGTTAAAGGCAACTAAATGGTTAAACATTTCCGATAAACGAAACTGCACCTCTGTAAAGCCAAATGATCCGATCAGTAAAGTAACAGCAATGTAGAGTGCAGCAATAATACCACTCGTTGCTAAAAATTTTATTTTCATATTCATTTCTCCTTAGTTTTTTTACGTGGGATGGTTACGAACCACGTGAAGCAAATGCAATCATATCAATGTTCATGCTTATTTGTAAATAGCGATGAGCAAAAAAAAACGCAGAAATTCATAGTGCTAACGGTAATATTTAGCTCTTGTTCGTTGCTCATTAGTGTGTGCGTGATCAGGATTTGAATTTGGAATATAAGAAGGGGGGCTTGTAAACTTGCTTCTTTACATATGGAATGAAATGGGACTATAGATGAGAAGCAACCACTAAAGAAGAGTCCAGCCATATCAAAAAAGAACTGTTCTAAGCAGTTCTTTTAACAAGTGTAGTTATCAGTAGTTTTTTAAAACACTAAATGCTTGAGCAAATTTTCGGGCAAAGATTAATGGGGGCTCTATTGATTGAAAGTGAACGTATAAAATAGCGGGGACCGAATATATCCAGTGATTATGAACAGCACTTATAATCAAATTATTTTCAGCAAGTACCTTAACAAATGGGGACAATTCCTCTTCTAGTACTACAACTTCACCTAAGTTAAGTGCATTTCCATATATATCGAGCGATTCGAATGTTATCCCAGCGTGAAGTGCACTACGACTTGGGCGACCTTGAATCATAACATTAAGATTTCGATTAAGTCTTACTGAGCATACGCCATGTTCCATAGAAGCTTTTCCGTTTGCAATCTGAGCAAATTTTGTACACATATTTTGGGGATTTTGCATTTAGACACCTCTACTTTTTAATATTTGAGATATCTTGGAGCGAAAGTAGTAAGGGCTTCTGATTTGAAACTACTCATCTAAAACATTTTTAATTTCTTCTATTTCTAAAATTAAATCGTCCAGTTGCTTTTTAAATTCATCCGTATATTCTAGTTCTTCATCTAAGTCTTTTGTATATTCTAAAGCATTTAAGGCAAAATCTAGTGCAAATTCGAATAGACTGTCACAAAGATTAGAAATGATTGTGTCAATATCTCCTGTTTTTGCATTTTGCTTCTCTTTTGAATAAGAAGGTTGATGATTTAAATCCATTTCATCATTATTCATGGTATTCCTCCTTTTGGGAACAGCACTAGTCTCATTTGCATCATATGCTTTAAATGTAAAAAAGGAGACTAGAATGAAGCGTTTCTGTAGAAAAGTTAAGTCGCATCAAATCAGATGTGGCTTTTTATAATGCATAAAAATGTCTTCGATAAGAAAAAGTTGGAACATTGAACGGAGCTAGATAAGCTACTTTTCGTTATTGACAAATTAATTAATCAATAATAAGGTTTAATTAATTGACTAATTAATTAATTAATAAATGAAATGTTTGGAGGTCTAACATGTTAAAAGTAAATAATTTGGTTAAAAGTTATCAAAATGGTCGTGAATTGCTTTATGCATTAAATTCAGTTTCATTGTCAATTGGTGATGAGGAATTCGTTGTCATTCTAGGCCCTTCTGGATCGGGTAAATCTACGCTTCTTAATGTAATTTCTGGTTTAGAGCAACCAGATTCAGGAAGCGTTACTTACGATGACTACGAGATTTGTGGATTAAATCAGAAAGATCTTACGTTGTTTAGACGTGATAAAACAGCTTTTATTTTTCAAGCATATTATTTACTGCCGTTTTTAAATGTAGAATCCAACATTAAAATGGGTGCTGACTTAAAAGGGAACAAAAATATTTCTGAAATAATGGATGGTGTAGGGCTTCAAGGATTAGAAAAACGCCTTCCTTATGAACTTTCAGGGGGACAACAACAACGAGTGTCTATAGCACGTGCTTTAGCGAAAAAACCGGATTTTTTGTTTTGTGATGAACCAACTGGAGCATTAGACGAAGAAACGAGCAAACAAATTTTAACCTATTTGAAGCAGCTTCAAAAACAAATGAAATTTACAATTATTATGGTAACGCACAATGTTAGTATTGCTCAAATTGCAACAAAGATTATTAAAATGACTAGCGGGAAAATCGTAGAAGTAACTAGCAATGCAAATCCACGAGATGTTGAAGAAATTAAATGGTGAGAAGAGGAGTACATTTGATGAGAGTAAAAAAACAGTATCCGCTCCTAATGGTTGTTGCCTGTGCAGTATTTATTTGTACGTTACTGATTTTCTATCTTCAAAGCATAAACTCCATAAAGAAGGTACAAGAACATCAAAATCAGCAGGACTTTACGCTTATTCTGCAAGGAGAGGAAATAACGGACCTTTCAAATAAATATTCTTTTACGTATGACCCCGTAACATATAAAGTCATTTATGATGGAAGAAATGTATATCGTATTATGCATAATAAACGCAACATTGATATTCCTTTATACTCGGAAGGCGTTGCTCCCCAAAAAACAACTGAAATTGCAATAGATAAAAATTTTGCACAGGAGAATAAATTGACATTAGGAGATCCAGTTACTATTGGCAATACAGCATATTCAATTAGTGGAATTTTTACTTTACCAGACGCGATTTCACCACTAGTAGCTGATAATGGTGTTGGCTATAAACCTTCTACTCAAGCATTAATACTATGTAGTGAAGAAGCTTACTCAAGTTGGGGTGAACAGGAGAAAACAGGTTATTCAGGCCGATTTTTGGAAAGTGTGTCTGAGGAACAGAAACAAATCTTTCTAGAAAAAATGCTAATGGATTCAAATGTAAAATCCGTGGTGAGTAAAGAGGATAATCCACAAGTGCTTGCTACATTAATTGCGAAAGAAAAAATGTTTAAAATCTGTCTTATTAGCGCTTTAAGTTTCTTAGGTTTAACTGTAATGGTTTTGCTTATTATTACCGTTATCCAAAATATAACTGAGACAAAATCAACTATGGGTGTTTTAAAAGCACTTGGCTACTCTAGAATACAAATTGCTAAAAGATATTTCCTAATTGGGCCATTTTTGTTTATAGGCGCAGTTGTAGGATATTTAGCTTCCTATGCAGTTAGTCCTCTGTTCATTAAACGAATTAATGCTACATTTCTCGTGCCAAATGTTACACAAAATTTTGATCCAGTACAATTCATAATGTTTACAACAATCCCCGCGCTGTTTTTCTCTGTGATGGCTTTTGGGATTGTAGTATTTGCCTTACGTAAGCCGCCATTGGAAATGATTCATAATTCAGAATCAGTAAAATTAAACTTTCTTGTTAAGAGAATGGGGAAGAACAAATCAACTAATTTTAAAAAAGCGGTCTTTAAAGCAATTGTATTAAATAATATTCTATTAGTCTTTTTAGCCTTGCTCACAGGTTTTATGGCTAGCGCTAATTTACAGATTGCTTTTTCTTTGCAAACAATGTCTGATAAGGTATCCTCATTAACATTAAAAGGTTCTGAATATGAAAGTAACGTTCGATTTATTGAGGCGAAGGACATGAAATTTTTAGACTCGGAAACGCCTTATTTTTCAGAAGATTGTAAAGTAGAGTTTCCGAATGGTGGAGTACTAAATAATGGCCAGTTTATGGCATTATCTAGTAGTCTTTCTCTTTTTAAACTCTATAGTATAAAGAATCAGGAAATTATAGATATTTCTAAGCAAGAAGGCATTGTCGTGAATGATTGGATGCGCAAGAAATATGATTTGTCGATTGGTGATACTGTAAAAATTCATATTAATAATGTTGTTTATCAGTTACCTATAACAGCTATTGAGCAATCAGTGTATGGTGAAGTAGTTTACAGTAATATTGATGTTGCAATCAACGCTGGTCTTTTAGAAAAAGAAGAATATAATGGTGTTTTTTCAGAAGACAATGTAGAGTTTGACAGCAAGCAACATATGTTTGTTTCAAAACTTGAAGACGTAATATATTCAAGCTCTCAGCAAAAAGGAACATATTTTGCACTATCCTTTTTATTTATCGCAATTGGCTTAGCTTTAAGTATTATAACGATTAGTATTGTATTGAAAATCATTATTTCTTCTAATCGTAAGTACTTGGCGATGATGAAAGCATTTGGGTATACAAATTCAGAATGTAATCGCATTGTTTTGTCAGGCTTTAGAATAATTGCTTACATTGGATTTATAATTGGAACACTCTATGCTATTGTGTTAACTAAATTTTTATTTGATTTATTGGCTAAAGCATCTACAGTAGCAATACCAATGACACCAGATAGCAAGGTAATAGCACTTTCTCTCGTGATCTTTGCTGTTTCATACGAGGTCATTATGTTACTCTATAAAAAAAGCATGAATGCAGTATCATTGCAGGAGGTTATGATGAAATGAATAAACGCCGCGAACAGAAGGAAGTTAGACGAGAGCAAATTCTAAACGCGGGCTTAGATTTGTTTATTAGAAACGGTTATCATGGAACTACAACAAAAGAAATTGGAGACTCAGTTGGAATTAGCCAAGGATTACTGTTTCATTATTTCGGCTCTAAAGAAGAGGTATACCTTGAACTTTTAAATCGAGCTAAAACTAGTATGTCTGTTATCGGTATTTCAGAAGGGGAATTTGCACAACCTTTAGCGTATTTAAATGTGATAGTTACTTCGATACTTGATTCCTTTAAAACGCATCCATTATCAGCAAAATTGTTAATGTTAGTTGCTCAAACGCAAATAGCAAGTAACTTACCAGATACTATACAACAAGTTGCTAAGGATCTTGCTGCATCTGAAGGATTTGAAAGTTTAGTAAAAGAGGGTCAAGTTAAGGGAGTAATACGAGATGGTGATTCTAAAGCACTCGCTGGTTGTTTTTATTCGGCCATTCAAGGTGTTGCTCAAACGTACGTATGCTTCCCAGATATCCCGTTACCTCAAAGTAGTTGGTTAGTAGATATCTTAAAAAAGTAAGAGATAATTATAATTGTTATGAGGGCCTGACATTTCTAATGAAGAATGTCAGGTTTTTTGGTTTTCCATAAATTATTTAAAAATCAAAAATAACTTCGCGAAATTGTCAAAAAAATTTTTGTTATGTTAGAAAAAGAAATCGATTTGTGAAAACAGCGTAGTTTAGCGGTTTAAAGCGACAAATTAAATGAAAAGATAAAATATTTTGATGAATTCGAAAGTCAGAACATTCATAATGTTGTTGACGAACCTTGATAATAACGATAATATAGCGATACATTCACACTTTGTTTGGATAAAGTGTGATAAATATCAGAAATAATAGTCGGGGGGATTATTTGTGAAAAGCAATGTAAAAAAGCTTTCGTTCCTGTTATTTGGGTTAGTATTAATGCTTGCTGCTTGTGGTAGCGGTGGCTCTAGTTCATCGGATTCGAAGGGGAATGAAACGAAGAATGCAAGTGAGAGCGGCAATGCAGACAAAACATATAAAATTGGGATTACTCAAATTGTAGAGCATCCATCTTTAAACGCTGCAACTGACGGTTTTAAAAAAGCAATTGAAGAATCGGGCTTAAAAGTTGAATACAATCCACAAATAGCGCAAGGAGATAACAGTCTTAACACGACGATTGCAAACAATCTAGTAAGTGCGAACGTAGATTTAATCTTTGCTAACTCTACGCCATCTGCGCAGGCAGCAGCGACAGCTACTAGTGATATTCCAATCGTCTTCACTTCTGTAACAGATGCTGTTGGCGCACAGCTCATTGAATCTATGGAGAAGCCAGGGAAAAATGTAACAGGAACGATCGATTTACATCCTGATACTATTTCGAAAACAGTGGCATTCTTAAAAGAATTAGGTGCGAAAAAAGTAGGTATGGTTTACAACGCTGGTGAACAAAACTCAGTAGCACAAATAAAAGAAGTGAAAAAAGTCATGGACGAGCAAGGCCTAACAGTAGTTGAAGCATCTGCGGCAACTTCTGCAGATGTAAGACAAGCAGCTGAATCATTAATTGGTAAAGCAGATGCATTCTATATCATTACTGATAATACAGTAGTTTCGGCTCTAGAGTCTGTAATTGATGTAGCGAATGCCAATAAATTACCACTAGTTGTTGGAGAGCTTGACTCTGTAGCACGTGGTGGCTTAGCAGCATATGGTTTTGAATATTATGACATCGGTTATGAAGCGGGGCAAATGGCTGTGAAGATTCTAAAAGGTGAAGCAAAACCTGCTGATATACCAGCTCAATATCCACAAAAGCTAAAACTATTAATAAATAAAAAAGTAGCGGATGATTTAGGAATCGAAATTAAAGATTCTTGGGGTGCAGAGCTTTTAGAAAAGTAATGACCCAACATCATCTTATGAAATGAAGCGGGGGAGAATTAAAACTGCCCCCGCTTTATCTACTTTTAGAGTAAAAATTGAATTCATTTATGAGGAAGAATCACCGCTCTGTTTGTGGATAGAATACATTTAAGAATTATGTAGTGATCCACAATAATGGTGGGGGTAATCCTTTCGAGTTACATTTTATTAGAATACTAGTTTCCTAGAAGGTTATGATTCATCATTGAAAGTCTTGTTAAAAGTATGACATGTGGATAAGTTGATTGGAGTGGAGGCTGGGCGACTCCTTGGGGATTAGCGATAGAGGAACGAAGGCTAAAACCATCACATCCTGTGATAACGCCTTCGTGACCAACATCGTGTTGGCCCGAGACCCTGCAGCGAAGCGGATGTTTTCTGTGCGAAAGCGAAGCGTCAGCGGCAAAGCGCCCAGCCGGAACGGAAATCAACTTCAAGTTATAGTGATGAGCTAAATTATTTATTAAGAAATTAATAGGAGATGATTCAACTATGTTTTTAGCAATATTTGGCGCGATGGAGCAAGGAATCATCTATGCAATTATGGCGCTTGGTGTGTATTTAACATTCCGCGTGTTAGATTTTCCGGATTTAACGGTTGATGGAAGCTTTGTAACAGGGGCGGCTACTGCAGCAACGATGATTCTGCTTGGCTACCACCCAATCTTAGCGACTTTAGTGGCAATTGTTGCTGGATTTATTGCAGGATGTATGACAGGAATTCTTCACACAAAAGGGAAAATTAATCCTTTATTATCGGGGATTTTAATGATGATTGCTTTGTATTCTATTAACCTACGTATTATGGGGTCAACTGTAGAAAATACGATAGGTCGTCCGAATATTCCACTTTTGAATTCAGAGACTTTATTTTCAAAGTTTCAAGCATTTTGGAGTAATTTAGGTATTGATAGTGCATTAAATAATCTATTAAAAAGCATTGGCGTTCAGTCGCAACTACCTTCAACATGGAGTACGTTGATCGTAGTATTAATCATTACGATTATCATTAAGTTCTTTGCAGATTGGTTCTTAAAAACAGAAGTTGGCCTGGCTATTCGAGCAACTGGTGATAATAAGCGTATGATTCGTAGCTTCTCGGCTAATACAGATACATTGGTTATTCTTGGGCTAGGACTATCTAACGCACTTGTCGCTTTTTCTGGAGCTTTAATCGCACAATACTCTAAGTTCTCAGATGTAAGTATGGGGATTGGGATGATTGTTATCGGTCTTGCATCTGTTATAATCGGCGAAGCAATCTTCGGTACAAAAACGATTATGCGTACAACTTTCGCTGTCATTGCGGGAGCTATCATTTACCGCATTATTTTAGCATTAGCATTACGAGTAGATTTCCTTGATTCAGGAGATATGAAATTAATAACAGCTATCATCGTTATTATAGCGTTGATTTTACCTCAATTTATCAATAAGAGTAAGGCACGCAAACGTAAGGTGAAGCGCGCAGCAGAGAGGACGCAAGTAAAGACGGTTGAGCAGGGAGGGAAAGGCCTTGCTTAAATTAAACGGTATAAATAAGATTTTTAATGAAGGTACGCCTGATGAAAAAATTGCACTTGCAGAAATTAATTTGCACTTAAAGCCAGGGGATTTCGTCACAATTATCGGCAGTAATGGTGCTGGTAAATCGACAATGATGAATATGATTTCTGGCGCATTAACACCAGACTTTGGTACAGTTTCAATTGATGGAAATGAGGTTACTTCTTTACCAGAATACAAACGCTCCCACTACATTGGTCGCGTGTTCCAAGACCCGATGGCTGGTACAGCACCAACAATGACGATTGAGGAAAACTTAGCGTTAGCTTACTCACGTAATAAGAGTAGAGGCTTGCGTATCGGTGTTGATAAAAAGCGTCGAGAATTTTTCAAGGAATCGTTGGAGATGTTAGGCCTAAATCTAGAAAATCGCCTATCTGCAAAAGTCGGCTTACTTTCTGGAGGGGAGCGTCAAGCGTTGTCTCTTTTAATGGCAACATTTACGAAGCCTTCGATTTTATTGCTAGATGAGCATACGGCGGCACTTGACCCATCTCGTGCAGAGTTAATCACACGTATTACGAAATATTTAGTCGAGAAAGACAGCTTAACGACATTGATGGTCACGCACAATATGCAACAAGCATTAGACTTAGGAAATCGCCTGATTATGATGGATAAAGGGCAAATCATTTTAGAGGTTGGCGAGGATCGCAAGCATGAACTAACCATCCCAGATTTGATGGCCGAGTTCGAACGTATCCGCGGAGAGAAAATGAACTCAGACCGTGCGTTACTAGGATAATGATAACGAAGCGCTCATACTTAGGTATGGGCGTTTTTCTGCTAGATGTCGATATTTTTTAGAAGTTGGGTGATAAATTAAAAAAGTTGGTCGATAAATCGATAAAGTTGGTCGATAAATCAATAAAGTTGGTCGATAAACAATCAAAAGTTCTCGATAAATAAGCAAACTCTTTCGATAAAGTGCATTATAATCTAGCTAAAGGAGGTGAAAATATGCTATTGAAAAAACGTGAAGTTTCATCAAAGCAACTCACATTAGAAATGATTGAAAGGAGGTTGCCGAAATCTCACCCAAAGTCTACTTACTATCAAGAAATGCTAAATAGAACAAGAGCAGGGTATGCAGGTGAGCAAAGAGTAGATCAGGAATGGCAGGAAATCTATTTGGAGCAAGTGCATTATTTATTGCATGATATACAGCTTAAAGCTGAAGGTGGAGCAATACATCAAATGGATACATTATATATGTCGAGAAATTTTGTTTTAATAGTGGAAATTAAAAATATCGTGGGCCGTGTCGAGTATATGGAAGATAATCATCAATTTGTTCGAATTACTTCTGATGGCAAAGTAGATGGCTTTAGAAATCCCTTTGATCAAGTGAAGCGGCATGCTAGATTTATGCGTCTGATTTTTCAAAAAGCGGGCTACCATATACCGATTGTATATATGATTGTCTCTGCAAATCCGAAAATGATTATGTCGGCAAGTTTGTCAGCGCAACCGATTATTCATGTGAGTGGTTTGGCAGAAAAGGTAGAACAGCTGTTTTTACGACATTCAGAAATCTGTTTAAGTGAAAAAGATTTAAAGCATATCGCTGAACACATCTTAAAGAAGCATGAGCCCACGCAATGGATACCAGATATCGAATGGGGTGAACTAAGAAAAGGAGCGCTATGCTCGCTGTGTGAGTATCAGTATGCTTTACAGTATTCCTTTGGGAAATGGAGTTGTAGCAATTGTCGACGGACAGATAATAAATCGATGCTAGTAGCATTACACGATTATCAGTTAATGATGGGAAACAATATTTCCAATGCTCAATTTCGTGATTTTTTTGATATTGACTCAGAGAGAGTAGCCTATTATTTATTGAAAAAGTTAAAGTTTAAAGTGAGTGGTGGAAAAAAGAATAGAAATTATGTAATTCCTGCTAAATTATTAGATTAAATATAAGCGACGAAACTATCAGTGCGGTCAGATAGTGTCGCATGTCGATATTATTGGAAAGTTAGTCGATAAATCGAAAAAGTTGGTAGATAAATTAAAAAAGTTAGTCGATAAATCGAAAAAGTTGGTAGATAAACAATCAAAAGTTCTCGATAAATCTCAAAAGTGCCCCGATAAACCTAAAAAAGCCACACTTACATAGCAAGTGTGACCCTTTATATTAGACTAGTAAGCCGAATAATTGAATGTCGTTGTTTACTTCTTTGTATTTGAAGCCGAATTCATTCATACGTGCTAGTAATCCTTCGTAGTCTTCACGATTACCAAGTTCGATACCAACTAAGGCAGGACCACTTTCTTTGTTGTTTTTCTTTGTATATTCGAAGGTAGTAATGTCATCATTCGGTCCTACAACGCTTGTTAGGAATTGGCGAAGCGCGCCTGCACGCTGTGGGAAGCTTACGATGAAGTAGTATAGTAAACCTTCGTGAATTAAAGATTTTTCTTTAATTTCCTGCATACGTCCGATGTCATTGTTACCACCACTAATGATGACTACGACTGACTTGCCTTTAATCTCCTCTTTATAAGAGTCGAGTGCTGCTACCGATAATGCTCCAGCAGGCTCTGCGATAATGGCGTGTTTATTGTAAAGATCTAAAATCGTAGTACATACTTTTCCTTCTGGTACTAGTACGATGTCGTCTAAGTAGCGACGGCAAACATCATATGTGTGATTACCGACGCATTTTACTGCAGCGCCATCTACGAATTTGTCAATCCAATCAAGTGCCACTGCACCGCCTTCTGCAAATGCAGTCTTCATACTGCCGGCCCCAGAAGGCTCTACACCGATAATTTTACTAGTAGGTGAAAGGTTTTTCACGTAGGCAGAAACACCTGACATTAAGCCACCGCCACCGATACTACCAAATACATAATCAATCGGTTCCTCCATGTCATTCATAATTTCAACAGCGACCGTTCCTTGACCAGCAATAACATCAAAATCATCAAATGGATGAATAAAGATTTTATCGTGTTCATCACAATAAGCAAATGCACTTTCTGCAGAATCATCAAAGGTATCACCAGCCAAAATAATTTCCACATAATCACGACCAAACATACGCACTTGGTCAATTTTTTGCTTAGGTGTTGTTTGAGGCATAAAAATACTTGCTTGAATTTTCAATTGTGCACAGGCGTAGGCAACACCTTGGGCATGATTGCCCGCACTTGCACAAACAACGCCAAATTTACGAGCCTCTTCCTCAATTTTTTTTATCTTATAATAGGCACCACGAAGTTTGAATGAGCGTACATGCTGTAGGTCTTCGCGTTTAAAATAAATATTAGCTCCGTATTTCTCGGATAAATAGTCATTTTTTTGTAGTGGTGTGTGTACCACTACATCCTTTAAGAAATGATGTGCAATCAAGATATTTTCTACCTGCACAGTTCTAGTGTCAGCAACTTCCATATTATTCATCCTCCGTTATACGTATAAAACATTTATCTATGATAGCACATTTTAAAAGCTTTTTGTTATTAATTTTTAGTAAATTCTAAATTTTCCGTGACTATTTTATCTAGGTAAATACAGAATGGAGAATAATTAAATTTCTTCGAGAAATTTTTGTAGAAATAAAGGATACACTCATTTCCTCATAACGAAAATGGTCAAGCATATACTAGAGTACCTTAGGACAAGTAGGAGGGTATGTAATTGGAAATCATTCAAGGAATTCTATCTACATACATGCAATTTTTCAATTGGGAGATGTGGAAAGAGATCTTAACTGACCCTGTATCTTGGGGGTTAATATCAACACTAATTATAATAGAAGGTTTACTCTCGGCAGACAACGCACTTGTATTAGCAGTGCTAGTGAAGCATTTGCCAAACAAGCAACGTAAACGAGCATTAATGTACGGTATGTTGGGTGCCTATTTTTTCCGATTTTTATTTATCGGGATAGGTGTTTATTTAGTAGAATTTTGGTTTATTAAATTGCTAGGAGCCCTGTATTTAGGTTGGCTATGTGTCGCTCATTTCTTACAGATTGGGGAAGCGGATAGTGCCAAGGAGATGAAAAAAACAGGGTTGTTGGTTCGCCTTTTCGGGACATTCTGGGCAACGGTTATTTCTGTAGAACTGATGGATATTGCTTTTTCAATTGACGCCATATTTGCCGCTTTCGCGATATCCAATCAAATTTGGATATTACTTATCGGAGGAATGTTAGGTATTTTAATGATGAGAACTATTGCAGGTTTATTTTTAATCATAATTGAAAAAATACCTGAATTAGAGGCAACAGCATTTATTATTATTGGAATTATTGCATTGAAGATGTTAGCTAGCGTCATAGGCATTCACGTTCCACATTATATGTTTTTTGTTGTGTTAATTATTATTTTTTCTATAACTTTCATTATTCATTTTTTAAAAAAGATGAAAGTCGCTTAATATAAAACGGTTCTGTTCTCAATGAAGAAAGAGGACAGAACCGTTTTATTGTTATTTTACATAATGATCAGGATTCACAATATAGAATTTTTCGATATTTAGCCAGCTTTCACTCATCGGCTCACCGTCATCGATACGTTTTTCTGTTTCTTGCATCATCCAAGCTGTTTGAGATGCATGCGCTTGTAATGCTTTAATTTTGTCCATCTTCATTTCACTAATATTGATGACAACATGCGGTTCTCCATTTTTTTCAATAGTATCATTTGCAAAGGCGCAACCTAATACTTGTGGACGTGCAGCTTTCGGCATACGACGAACAGCTTCTACTACTGCACGTGCTGTTGCCTCATGGTCAGGATGCACTGCAAATCCAGGTAAGAATGTAATGATAAGAGAAGGCATTAATTCCTCTATTAAACCTTCAACTAGCTTTACCATTTTTTCATCATCTTCAAATTCAATCGTTTTATCACGGAAACCAAGCATACGTAAATCTTGTATTCCCATAGCCTCTGCTGCTGCGATAAGCTCCTTGCGTCGAATTTCTGGCAAGGACTCACGTGTAGCAAATGGTGGATTTCCTAAATTACGCCCCATTTCGCCTAGAGTTAAACAGGCATATGTAACAGGTGTATTCATTTTCTTTGTATAGTAGGCAATTGTTCCAGCAACTGAAAAAGCCTCATCATCTGGGTGAGGGTAAACAATTAAAATATGACGTTGTGGTTGTAAATTCAAAAAGTCATCCCCCTTAGTAAGTAAACGGCGTTTCGCTAATTTCAAGTGCAATCGCCAATTTACCTGAGTAGTCTAGTCCAGCCATTAATAAACGGCCTAAATCATCTAATTCAAAATGTGTGATGCCTTGAGCATAGACCCAGCCATGTGCCATTTTTAATCCGACACGATGGGGTGAATCATCTACCACTTTAGCAAGCTCATAGTTGATTTTAGCATTGCGAATAAAAGCACCTGCATTAAAAAATTTCTCATCAAAGTGTGCTGCATAAGAACCGTTCGTCGTCTCAAGATGAATATAAACGTCTTTGTTGGCGAAAGAATTCAATAATTCCTGCAACGTCTTTACTTGTACTTCTTGCATCTTAACACTCCTCTCGATTATTTCTTCCTTAAGTATAGTAAAAATAATTCACAAAGGGAAATTGAATGCCTATGTAACACAATATCATCGATAAACAGATATCTCGGAGGCTTGTCCAAAACAAATAAATTTCTTCCAGCGGGTGTCCAAACCTCCGCTGAAAGAAGTTAAAGCTTCTGGCCAAATCCGGACGCAATTATGCCTAGGTATAATTGATTACATCTTTTATTCAATGAAGATTTTTCGAGCAATATTCTTGAAAAAATCATTAAAATATATCAATATAATGAGTGTGAAAGCAATTTTGTGCAAAATGTATCGTTTTGTATTGTATGCGGTTTCACAAATGAAAATATACTGCGACCATGATTTCTTCCTAAACTAACGGATACAGTGCATAATGTTGAAAGGAATTTTAAACTAGGTTAAAACGAATTCTATCTTGGTACAATAGATGACGTTCTTTCATCATTAGTTTGTGTTGTAGTGACATGGGAAGAAGACGAAAAGCTCATTATCATAGTATAGTTAAAAAAGCCGCGATTCTCTTTTATGACGGAGAATCGCGGCTTTTTATAATTAGCGGTTTTTGGGGGTATGTATTTATTAATATCGGTTGAGTTTTCGTTCAATGGAATCTAGACGATTGTTGAGATGTGATAGATGCCTATGCATTTGTCTAAAATGTACATTTTGATTTTGCGCGTTGGATGATCTTGTTTGCTCCATTGCCTCTTCTTCCTGCAAAGCTAAAACGTTGGAGAGGGTGGCTAATGAATACCCTATTGTCAAAACCATTGAAGATATTAATTCTACTTTGGTAGAGGTTATTTCTCCAGTTTGGACACCTGTGTCTTCACCTAGGAGACCTGCTTCTTCACCACCTAGGAAACTTGCTTGTGTATTTGGATTTGGGTCTTGTTGTTGTTTACGTCTTTTCATTTTTCTCCCTCCCATATACAGCTAATATATGGCATATGAAGTAGTAGTGTATCTTGTCCAGTGCTTTTTACATTAGAAGTAATAATCCTCTCGTTTTCTCTGTAAAGTAAAAATTCTTAATTTTCCAACTGTTTAATTGCTTTTTATCGAAAAATAGAGCAGTATAGTAGAAATAAACAGTTGTTTTTAGGGGGAATTGATGTGAATAAAGACTTTAAATATTGTAAAGAATCTAGAGTTATGCGTACAAGTCGAGTTTTTCCGAATGATATTAATAACCATAATACACTGTTTGGTGGTCGATTAATGAGTGACATCGATCAAGTAGCTTCAATTTCAGCTGCTAGGCATAGTCGGAGAGATTGTGTGACAGCCTCAACGGATTCTGTAGATTTCCTGCATCCAATTCGCCCGACCGATTCTGTCTATTTCGAATCTTATGTAACGTGGACAGGGACATCTTCAATGGAGGTTTTCGTAAAGATCATTTCTGAGAATTTGAAAACGGGAGAACGTAAGGTAGCGGCAACAGCGTTATTAACCTTTGTTGCATTAGATGAAAATAATAAACCAGCTCCAGTTCCATCTGTCATTCCCGAAACGTTAGAGGAGACAAAGCTACATGAAACTGCAGCTGAACGAGCGAAGGTACGTGCAGAGCGTAAAAAGGACAGTAAGGCATTGGCTCAATTTATTTCGATGAACGATCCATGGGATTGCTCGAAATGATGGAGAACTACTATATGTAAAAGAGGCATCTGATTAGTCAACCTACAACTAATCAGATGCCTTTTCGTTTTTATATTTCTGTCACTGTTACTTGTGGTGTGCCAAAACGAGATTTTGCACCGTGCATAACTGGTCCTACATAGTCATTTAATGCCCAACCGTGAGCAATTGCAGCTGAAACGAATTCCTTAGCTTCAATTACAGCCTCTTTTACTGAAAGACCATTTGCAAGGTTTGCTGTTACTGAAGCAGCAAATGTACAGCCAGCCCCATGGTTATAAGTAGAAGCAACTTTTTCAGATTCTAATAAGTAGAATTTTTCACCGTCGAAGAATAAGTCAGCTGCTTTTTCAGTAGCTAACGCTTTTCCACCTTTAATCACAACTGCTTTAGCGCCGAGTTCGTGAATTTTACGAGCTGCTGTTTTCATTTCCTCGATTGTTTTTGGTGTTCCAGTTCCAGCTAATTGCCCAGCCTCGAACAGGTTAGGGGTTGTAACTGCAGCTAATGGTAAAAGATGTTGAATCATTGCATCTGTGTTACCAGGGTTCAATACTTCATCTTCTCCCTTACATACCATTACAGGGTCAATGACAACATTTGTTGTACCAGATTTTGCGATAGCATCACCTGCGATACAAATAATTTCTTCAGTTGACAGCATACCAGTTTTTATTGCGTCAATGCCTGTTGAAAGAGCAGTATCGATTTGTTTTTGCAAAAGCGCCGTTGGTAATGGCGTTACGTTATGAGTCCAACCGTTTGGATCCATTGTTACGACAACCGTTAATGCCACCATGCCATATGTGCCGTGCTCCTGGAATGTTTTAAGATCGGCTTGCATACCTGCGCCGCCTGATGTATCAGAACCAGCAATTGTTAAAGTTTTTTTAAGAGTCATGTAGAAGGTCCCCTTTATAGATGAAAGTTTTAAAATTACCATCTAGTATAGTCTCATTCTGATTATATAAAAATAGTCAGAATTTTATATTTTCACAAGGTCAGTTTTACCTTCTTTCAGCGGTGTTCAAACATCTGCTGAAATAGAGGAACTCAGGCTAAGAACTTAACATCCTGTGAAAACGCCTGAAATCATGCTACGTTAACACTAAGCTTTCGCACAAAAATATATCGTATTTTCTTAAGGAATCAGATTAATTATACCGAGGCATAATTGATCTGATGCTTGAATTCGACATTATTTTTTTGTACCGTTGTAAGGAGAGAAAGGGGCTTATATTACGATGAAAGAAGTATTCCCGAATGATTGGCAAGCAATACTTGCAGATGAATTGGAAAAAAACTACTATACAAAGCTAAGTCAATTTATAGCACATGAATATTCAACAAAAACAATTTATCCACCAATGAATGACATAATGAATGCATTTTATACAACAGCTTATCATGATGTTAAGGTCGTAATTTTAGGTCAGGATCCTTATCATGGACCAAACCAAGCACATGGATTAAGCTTTTCCGTCATGCCGGGAATCCCACATCCACCAAGCTTGCGAAATATGCTAAAAGAGTTACAGGATGACCTTGGTTGTCCCATCCCTCAAAACGGTACATTAACAAAATGGGCACAGCAAGGTGTAATGTTATTGAACACTGTATTAACTGTTCGAGCAGGTCAGGCGAATTCTCATAAAGAGCAAGGATGGGAGCAATTTACGGATGTTGTAATTGATAAATTAGCATCAAGAGATAAACCAATTATTTTTGTTCTTTGGGGTAAACCAGCACAACGGAAAAAACAATTAATTCGTAAATACTCAACGCCACATTTTATTTTAGAAGCGCCTCATCCAAGTCCACTTAGTGCTTATCGAGGATTTTTTGGCAGTAAACCATATTCGAAGATCAATGCACAGTTAGTAGAATGGGGAGAGCAACCAATTGATTGGAGCCTAGCTTAGGCTTTATACACTTATAGTTTCGTGTTACAGTTAATAATAGAAGAAAGTGAGGGGCAACATGAAGGTAAATTGTTTCAAATGTCAATATTTTAAAGTAACATGGGACCCACAAACTCCACGGGCTTGTGTAGCGTATGGCTTTAAAACAAAGCAAATACCATCCGTTGTCGTTAAACAATCCTCTGGCACGGACTGTCTAAAATTTGTGCCAAAAGCAGAAAGTGGGAGAAAGCAATGATTCCTTATCAAGCCGTTATTCAACAACTTGAAAAACAATTATCTGGTGTCAAAAATGCTGGAAACGACCAACAAATTCGTGAAGCTTTAACAGCAATCCGAGCATTATGCGATGTGGTATTAGACTCACCTGACGGCATTTCTAAAGCGCAATCAAAACATTTGCCACAAATGCTAGTGTCAGAGCCGAAACAAACAAGTTTATATACAGCAAAAATTGAAGAAGACGGAGCAAATGGTGATTCAATTTTTGACTTTTAATTATCTTCATTCAGCGAAGACTCCCACCTCTGAAGGTGGCAAGATGAATGCGGATGTGGTTCCTTTTCAGTAGGTGTCCCAACGCCTACTGAAATAGAAGAACCCAGTCTAAGAACGCCACGTCCTGTGGCAATTTATCTGTGCGAAAGCGCAGCGACAGCAACACACGACTGAGTGACCAACATCATGCCGCTGACGCTTCGCTTTCGCGCAAAAGACATCTGTTGGCCCAAAGACTCCGGCGGATGTCACGGATTTTGAAAGGAATAAATTGTGCAAGCACAATTCGAAATCCGGACCATTGTTTATCTGCGCGAAAGCGTAGCGCCAGCAGCAAATGTTTTCTGTAGCGGAAGCAAAGCGTCAGCTACAATTACGCCAAGGCGAAATTGATTAAAGGCAGGGGAAATGACATGAAAAAATTTATCGTGACAGGTGCACTCCACGGCTTTTTAGCAGTGGCATTGGGTGCATTCGGTGCACATGCGTTAAAAGAAGTTCTAGACGATTACGGTCGCGGGATATGGGAAACAGCTGTTCAGTATCAAATGTTTCATGCCACTGGTTTACTTATAATTGGTATATTAATGAGCTCCAAATTACTAGGTGAGGCAAAGCAGTTAAATTTAGCTGGAATCTTTTTCAACCTAGGTATTATCTTCTTTTCAGGAAGCTTATATGTACTTGCAATCAGCGGCGTTAAAGTTTTAGGTGCCATCACACCAATTGGTGGTGTTCTATTTTTAGCTGGCTGGGTTCTAATTATAGTATCTGCCCTTAAAAATGCTCGATAAAAGTTGAATATAAATATTCCTACAAAGTTACTCCTTTGCACTATGTGTGAGGGAGTTTTTGTTTTTTAGAAATTACTAGTAACGGATCAAGAGAATTTTTCTTCGTAATGAACAATATAATTTCTATAGAATGATAGTTTTAATTCCTATTGTTTTTGTAAGGATTTATAGTACACTGATATTATCAAATAAGTTCGACAAATCAGAAGTGGGGTTTTGAGATATGGAGAAGCTTTTTACTTTACTAGATAATAACTACGATGAAATGGTAGCAATTCGTCGTCATTTACATGAATATCCGGAAATATCCTTTGAGGAAGTGGAAACACCAGCGTATGTAGCTGCTTTTCATCGAGCGCTTGGCCATGAGGTTCGAGAGCATGTAGGTGAACGTGGTGTTGTTGCAACTTTACGTGGAGGGAGACCAGGTAAAACGGTCGCATTGCGCGCTGATTTTGATGCACTGGCAATTCTGGAGGAAAATGATGTCCCTTATAAGTCAAAAGTAGATGGTAAGATGCATGCATGTGGACATGATGGTCATACTGCAACATTACTTGGGCTGGCTAGAGCACTTAATGCAATGAAGGATGACATTGTAGGTAATGTAGTATTTATTCATCAGCATGCAGAAGAGATGGCGCCAGGTGGTGCAAAGCCTATGATTGAAGATGGCTGTCTGGACGGGGTAGATGTTATTTTCGGTACACATTTATGGGCACCAACGCCATTTGGAGATATATTGGTGAGAGATGGAGCAATTATGGCTGCTGCGGATAAGGTGGAAATTACGATTCAAGGCAAAGGGGGTCATGGTGCGGAGCCTCATCATTCTATTGATGCTGTTGCTCTTGCGTCACAGTTTGTAGTTAATGCACAGCAGCTTATATCCCGACGCATAGATCCGTTGAAATCAGCCGTTTTAACAATTGGTCATTTTGAGGCGATTAATCCTTTCAATGTTATTGCTGAACGAGCAGTATTAGCTGGTACAGTCCGTACTTTTGAGGAACAGGTGCGCAGACAAATGGAGCAAGAGCTTGAAGCGGTTTTAAATGCCACTTGTTTGGCCTTTGGTGCAAGCTATGAATATCGTTATACTAGAGGCTATCCACCGGTTTACAACCATGTAAAAGAAACGGAATTTATTGCACAACTTGCAGCAGAAATACCAGGAGTAGAAAACATTATAACGTGCCCACCATTTATGATTGGTGAGGACTTTGCGTATTATTTAGAAAATGTACCTGGTACATTTTTCTTCACAGGTGCTAAAAAGCCAGAGTGGGAAGAGGTGTACCCTCATCATCATGCACGCTTTGACTTTGATGAACGTGCGATGTTGATTGCTGCCAAAACATTAGGAAAAGCAACATTGCAGTTTTTACAAGAAAATCAATAATAAGCTCTTCCGCAAGGCCTGAGCTTTACATAAAAATTGGCATGCTAGGAGGTATCCTAACATGCCAATTCTTTTGATTTAATGGCAAATATCCAAGCAGATTCCTCGCCTTCATTCGAAAAATATTTGCTGCGCAAGCAAGGATATGAGACTTAATGGGAGTCTAGTGAAACGTGCTATGCGACGTAGCATGAGTAAAACGAGTGAAGGAACACACTGATTCTGCTTGTATCTTACTCGCATTTAGAGGAGCGGAATATTACCATATAAGAAAATATGAATTAGAAGTCTTTTGAAAAGTTCATTTCAATTATGGATTTTGGTTAAAATAAGCCATTTCTTCATCATATTCAGCAAAATCAAAGTAAATCATTGGGAATAGGAAACGATGATTCGATTTGAGTTCACGTAAAATAACATGATCTCGACCAGCAGCTTCTACAACGCCTCGCACTATTTTCGTGTTTTTCCCTGGCTCAACCGCATGCTCGAAGGAAAAATGGAAAGTACCAGGCTTTCCTCGATTCAAACGAAAAATATTTTCAATATACGATTGCTCCCGTCCAGGTGGTCGTGCTCCAGTCGTCTGTGGAGGCATTACCTGTGGAGGCATTTGTTGTTGCGTTGTCGGTGTCCAATAATAAGGCATCATAAGTTATCAACCTTCTTTCTTTTAGATTTGAGGACAATTTTCTTCGGTTGGCGAGAAGAAGCAATGTGCTTTGAATCTTCCCGTGTTCCACTGACCATATCATTGTGCTGGACAATATCCCAGGTCTAAAAAACCATAGCGAACGAGTCGCCGGATGGAATCTTTCGCCTTGAATAACTCTCTTCGCTAATCGAAGGTCTTGATCACGTGCTCGTTGATAAAAATAGCCCTTTTGTGTCGCTTCAAAGCCCCCAGTACGCTGAAAAACCATTTGTTCAATTGTACGAATATCCGTAAAATCTAAACAATCGGCTCGTACACGATTGACGCCAACATTGCCGACCATCAGCATACCTAAATTCCCTTCACCTTCTGACTCAAAGCGCAAAAGCCTTGCTAGCATGGCTGTTTGTGCATCATTCGTCTTTATAACGGCGACTTTCACTCCTCCTCGCAGACAGTATATGCATGATGGTATTGTAGACATGTTCAATTTTAATGAAAGAAATTCACAATTAAAAAATACTAAGCATATATTAGTAATAACGAGTCGTTGGTAAAATAAGGCCAGTTTTTGACCGACTACCATAACGTGAGTTTGATTTGCATTGTGAAAGCGAAGCGTTAGCACAGGATGTGATGTTTTTAGACTTTGTTTTCTCTACTATGCTCGCTCCAGAAATAATCTGTGACTCAGATCTTCAAGGAGTCTCCCAGCCTCTGCAGTCCAAAGTTTGGTGATGCGCTAAAATGGTTAAATAGAGAATAGAAAATATAATGGGGAACGTGAAATAGGAAATTGCATGTGTACTGAATACATGTGAGGTGACAGGGTATGGAGATTGGTGTTTGGGTAGGGATTTTGTTGAGTGCTGTGCTGGCATTTTTAGTTGGGAGTTTTTACGGACAGCCACTCCACTGGTATCTCTTTATACTAATAATCGTAGTGGGATTTTTCATCAATACGATTATACTAATTTTGAAGGTTAAGGATGAAAAGTCTTGAGGTACAGTACAGCCATATGAAAATAAGAAGGTGTCATCGTAATGGTGGCGCTTTTTTTATTTTTGTTAGATTTTTGCGATTAAGTAGATGGAATATGAAGTTTTGCAAGTATATTAAAAATAAATCGTGACATACTATAATGGAAAATTATTTTTCGCTTTCATAAAGGAGTGTTATAATGCATATTTTTGGTACGTTTGTAGCAATTATCATAAGTGCATTCATCGCCATTGGTATAGCAGAATACTATCATCAACCATATAATTGGTATTTAGTTTTCCTTATGATTCTAACTGGTTTTTTTATTCATACAATTATTTTAATATTGGAATCAGAGAACAGCGAAGAAAACGAGTTTTAAAAAATGCGAGTCCATATTATCGGACTCGCATTTTGTATTTAAAAGCATTGTGAATTAAACAGTTAAGAATTTCACAAGTTTTTCTTTATCAAGAAGGTTACCAACGAAGAATGCACCGAACTCACCATAGCGAGCCGAAACTTCATCGAAACGCATTTCATATACTAATTTTTTGAATTGTAGTACGTCATCTGCGAATAGTGTTACGCCCCATTCGTGATCGTCGAAGCCAACAGAACCAGTAATGATTTGTTTAACTTTACCAGCATAGCCACGACCAATCATACCGTGAGAACGCATTAGCGATTTGCGTTCGTCCATTGAAAGCATATACCAGTTGTCATTACCTTGACGACGCTTATCCATTGGATAGAAGCATACATGCTTAGCACGTGGAAGTTCAGGATATAGACGAGCTCGCACATGTGGATTTTGGTAAGGATCTTCGTCAGAATCACCTGCTAAATAGTTAGAAAGCTCTACAACAGATACATATGAATATGTAGGAATTGTAAAATCAGCAATCGCTAATTTATTGAATTCAGCTTCAAGCTCTTGTAGCTCTTCCATTGTTTCGCGTAATGTCATAATCATAAAGTCAGCTTTTTGACCAACGATTGCGTAAAATGCATGGGCGCCTGTTTTAGCTATATCAGCCTCGTTTAATTTTTCTAAATATGCAATAAACTCTTCTACTGCTGCTTGGCGTTCCTCAGCAGAAACTAATTTCCATGAAGCCCAGTCGATTGAGCGGAAATCATGTAAAGCGTACCAACCATCTAAAGTAATTGCTGCTTCATTCATTATTAAAAACACTCCTTTATAAGTGAATAATATTCAAATTTCAGTTTATCATAGTTTGTACAAAATCCATAAGTTCATGATTGCGTTTCACCAATTTGACACCTTCAATAGATAATGTATGCTAAAGAGAAGAGATGTAGATAGAGGAGCTCCAATCATGAAAAGTATTTTACAACAGCCGATTTGGCGTTTTTACGATCAATCCCTTAGCGCGAAGCAAAGATCGCCGCTTGAATCCTTTGCCACAGACGATACTTTATGTCAGCTAGTTGGGCAATTAGTCTCTCCACCAACTATTCGTACATGGGTACATGATGCATCTGTTGTGCTTGGTATTCAGGATCACCGTTTACCATATGTGCAGCAGGGCATGGATTTGCTCAAAGCACGTGGCTATAATCCTATTGTACGCAATTCAGGCGGATTAGCAGTTGTGCTTGATGAAGGTGTACTGAATATTTCCATAGTTTTATCTGAACAAACGGAAGCGCTAAGCATTAATGACGGCTATGATGTAATGGTAGCTCTAGTAAAGGGATTATTCCCAGAAGTAGCGGATCAAATCGAAGCCTATGAAATTGTAGGCTCTTATTGTCCAGGTTCCTATGATCTAAGTATTAAAGGAAAGAAATTTGCGGGTATTTCTCAAAGACGCTTACGTCAAGGGGTAGCCGTGCAAATTTATTTATGTATTGAAGGAAGCGGTTCAGATCGAGCTGCACTCATTCGTGACTTTTACGAGGAAAGTCTAAGAGGAGAGGAAACAAAATTTACGTATCCTAATATTGTCCCTGATGTGATGGCGTCACTATCTGAACTTATTGATGCATCATTAACAGTGGAAGCCGTTGTTATCCGTTTACAGCAGCTTTTTAACAATATGGCAGAAGAAATTCGATTTGAATCTTTTAATGATGAAGAACTAACACTATATGCGTTTTATTTACAACGTATTTTAGAACGGAATACGAAAATGCTTGAACCAAAGTGATGTTAATCACTGAGGGTACCAAACGAGATAGATCGTTTCAAAGAAAAAAGCGATGCTGCTAATTAAGCGCATCGCCATTTTCTTGTGTATAAGGGCTACTTACAACAAGATTTCCGTTTTTCTCCATTTTGAAAACAGGTGCAATTCGTTCTTCCTCTTCATCTAGTGTTACTAGTCGTCTAGCACGGTTCATAATTTGTACAAATTGCTCGTAATCTTTTCGAATAGCTCTATTTTCCTCTTCTAGTTGTGTAATTGTCTTCTCTAGTTTTTTATTTCTCTCAGATGTTACATGTACTAGTTGTCTCCATTTTGAAGACTCATTACCTATCTCACCAGAGTGCTGTAAACGTAGTAAATAGGCTATGACAATATCAAGATTTAGTGCAGATAGAGGAATTGATTTACCCTCTGCGGCACTACTATTAACTGTAAACATACTAGAAGTACGGCGTCTTGCTGGAGCTCCTAACACTCGCATTCTTTCTTTTCTTTCTTTTTTCGCTTCTGATAATTGTTCCTCGTATTCTTTGCGAACAACAGCATTCCAACGAAAACCACATGCAGCAGCTGTACGATTTAAAGCATCACCAGCTTCTTCAAAGGCATTTAATTGTGTACTACCTTCTGTCACGTGACGAATTACCGCCTCTGCTAATAATTCATCGTTTTCTTCTAACCAAGCATCTTGTCTTATTTTACTCATATTAAAATCCTCCCACCTTTATTTGGAACTTTTATTTACAACTAGCATGACCAATCTTTTAACCTTTTATTCATCCATGTGAAAGGAATTATGCTTGAATACAAGGGGAAAAATGCGATACAATACCCGATGTAGGTTTGTACGTATGCTACATACTTAAATATGTGAAAGTCATACGTTCCATAGAAACGACTTTTTGAATCAATTTTGCCTCGGCATAATTGCGTTCGGAATCGGCTTTGTGCCTGCACAAAGAACTCCACTCTGATTCCGTGACATCCGCCGGAGGCTTTAACTTATTTCAGCGGATGATTGGATACCCGCTCTGAAAAGAGATTAAAAAACGCATTCATTTCACCACCTATAGAGGTGGGAGACTTTCAGCTGAAAGAAGTTACAAAAATACTATATAGAAAGGGTTGTTGACAAAATGGCAAACGAATTTAAAGTTTGCGATGAATGTCAGGCCGTTAACTTAAAAACGTTAATTCCAAAATTAAAGGAAATCGATCCTGATGCAACCATCGAAATTGGCTGTCATTCCTATTGTGGCCCAGGACGTAAAAAAACATTTACCTTTGTAAATAGCCGTCCTGTTGCTGCATTAACAGAAGAAGAACTAATGGAAAAGGTTTTAGCAAAGTTAAAGAAATAAGAAAATCAAAATGCTATCTTCACTAGTTGGAGGTAGTTTTTGTTTTTTGTCCATTTTTAGAGTCATCGAAGCGACGGATAAAAGATTCAGAGCGACGGAAAGAAGAGTAAAAGTGACGGAAAGAAGAGCCAAAACGACGGAATGACCTCGAGATGACGGGAAGCTTCACGTTCGCTCCATCACTTAGAAAATTAGAACAATAGAATCCTAAATTAAGACGAGAATACAGTGAGTTAGGTTGATAGTCTCTAGAATTAAAAGGGAATATGTATGCTAGTCCTGCATTTATCGCATATAATAGAACAAATAGGAAACGGGGGTGCTGTACAATTGACACACTATGCAAAAGCTAAGTTACAAGAGGAGAAAGTATTCAAGGATCCAGTGCATCGATATGTGCATGTACGGGATCAAGTGATTTGGGATCTAGTTGGTACGAAAGAATTTCAGCGATTACGTCGAATTCGCCAACTCGGTACAACGTTTTTAGTATTCCATGGAGCAGAGCATAGCCGCTTTAGTCACTCACTTGGTGTTTACGAAATTATACGCCGTATAGTAGATGATATATTTGCAGGTCGCCCTGAATGGGATGAAGATGAACGACTGCTTGTGCTTTGTGCAGCCCTATTACACGATTTAGGGCATGGGCCATTTTCGCATGCTTTTGAAAATGTCTTTGAGCTTGATCATGAATTTTATACTAGGCAAATTTTACTTGGCGATACAGAAGTGAATGCAGTATTAAAAAAAGTATCGGCTGATTTCCCTGAAAAAGTATCACAAGTAATTGAAAAAACATATCCGAATAAGCAGGTCGTCAGTTTAATATCAAGTCAAATAGACGCTGATCGTATGGATTATCTACAACGCGATGCTTATTTCACTGGCGTAAGTTATGGTCATTTTGATATGGAACGTATTTTAAGAGTAATGCGTCCACGAAAAAATCAGGTGGTAATTAAAGCAACGGGCATGCATGCGGTAGAAGATTATATAATGAGCCGCTATCAAATGTACTTACAAATTTATTTCCATCCAGTATCTCGCAGTGCAGAGGTTGTTTTAAATAATATTTTAAAACGCGCTAAGCAACTTAGCTTGGAAGGTTACAAATTTAAGCATGAGCCTACACACTTTTTAGCATTTTTCTGTAATTCAATTACGCTTGAGGACTATCTTGCATTAGATGAGAGTATTCTTTTTACGTATTTTCAGCTTTGGATGCAAGAGGAAGATGCGATTTTAAGTGACTTAAGCCGCCGCTTTGTTAATCGAAAGCTATTTCAATACATCGATTTAGATCCAGGTGTAGAGCTAGATAAATATCAAAAACTACAAGAGCTCTTCAGGCAAGCTGATTTAAATCCAGAATATTATCTTGTCCACGATACGACGGCAGATTTACCTTATGACTTTTATCGACCAGGAGAGGAAGAAGTGCGTGTTCCTATTTTCTTAGAAATGAAAAATGGAGAGCTAAGAGAGCTATCGCGGGAATCTATTATTGTTGATTCTATTTCTGGCCGTATGAAGCGAGATCATAAAGTATATTTCCCACTAGATTTCTTAGAGGACAACAGTACCCATTCCGTTGTGAAGAACAAAATATTAGCTTTGATTCAAGGACAGGGGAAAAATTAAAAAAATTTTTTATGTATAAAAGTGTGTATGTAAAATAAGGTGGAATAAATAGTATTCCAACATACCTATAGTGAAAAACAGTGAAAATACTCTATTTGAGTTATTTTTACTGTTTTTTTGTCGTTGTATAAAGATGAATAAAGTGGAAACTATATAGAATTTTTTAGAATTTTGTAAATAGAAAGTCTGTGATTGTTTAGAATTTGTTTAGTATTATCTTTTATAATGAGTCGAAAACCCTAATGTGGATAATACCTATTGTTTAAGACGTTACAAAAGTACTATGAATATATTCGAATTGTACATAGAACATACATAAGTCATCATGAATGCCTATTCGTGAGTGCTTACTTGAATGTATTCATTTAGACGACAAGTGAATAGAAGGAAAGAGGGACCAACCTATGTTTGTGGCATACTTTTATAACATGCAGAAAGAATGCAACGTCGTCAGCAAACATTAACAGGTATCTCTCTGAACTTAGAAAAGGAGAGAAACATGAGGAAATTTAAAAAATTAAACATAGCAATAATCTTAATGCTACTAGTATTCCAAACAGTACTATCACCGATTTCAGTGTTTGCAGCAGAGGGCGAACCACCTGCAGTTAAAACTGGAACAGATACTGGTACTGGTTCTACAGGAGGGATCGTACCACATGTAACACCACCAGCTGAAACTGGAGGAGATGCTGGTACTGGTTCTAAGGGAGATGCCGTACCACATGTAACACCACCAGCTGAAACTGGAGGAGATGCTGGTACTGGTACAGGTTCCGCGGACGAGCTCCCACCACCAGCTGAAGCAGGAAAAGAAGATGGGACTAAAGCTGATTCTGGCAGTGAAGTAAAAGACTCAAGTGGAGATATGCAGGACGAAACTACACCGCCAAAGTATGATTCAACTATGTCTGTTGATGTCATTAAAAATGTTGAATTTACTGTGGGTGAAGCAAAGGTTAATCCAAATGACAGCATTAAAGTTACTAATGGACAATCTGCAGAGTTTAAATTTTATTTAGAACTAGCAGCGGGACATAATTATGGCCCGGGTACAACATTAACGTACACTTTACCAGCTATTTTTGAAGATATAACATTCCCAAATGGAACAGCTTATGGTGAGGTTGGTACAATTTCGAAAAATGGAAATAATATTGTAATTACATTCAACGATGAGTTACGAGATAGTTTAGGAACGGGTGTAGCCCTTGAGCCAGGTGCATACTTTATGGTAGAGGCGAAATTTTCAAAGGGTAATATGAATTGGGATGAAACAATTAGTTTACCAGGCACTGAAAACATCGAGCTGAACTTCCAACCTTCGAATAACGGTACACCTGTTTTCAAATCAGGTAAAGCAGATAATGGTGCGCTAAACAGCGAGTCTATTAACTGGAAAGTAGATGTTAATACAGATCTAGGGGTTAATGAAGCGTCAGGTACTACAAATTTTGTTGATACATTAATAGAAGGTGAACATACATTTAAGCAAGATTCTGTAAAAATCACAAAGTTTAATGTATTACCTAATGGCACACTAAAAGCCTCTACTGACCCTGTAACTGCGATTCCAACCTTTGATACAGTTTCTGGTAAAGACAGAATGACAATTAAATTACCAAATGAAAAGTATACAGCTTACCATATTGAGTACCAAACAGAAGTTGGTGACCCAGGTAACGTTAAAAGTGCAAACTTTAAAAATGAGGCTACTTATAATGGGGAATCCTCTCCTCAATCAGTAACTGTAAACTTTGGTGATCCATTAGCAAAAACACATGAAGGTCCTACTTATAATGATTTAGCAACACATTGGACGATTAATTACAACTTCAATAAGCGCAACATATCATCGAAAAATGCAGTATTGACTGATGTGTGGCCAGACACCCAAGAATTAGATGGAGACGTACTGGTGTTCATGGAAGATGGTACTACTCCTGCCGATATTTCTTCTAATGTAGTTGAATATAAAGACAAAAACAAAAACGGCTTTAAATTATCATTTGATGCTGATGTAACAAAACCATATGTTATCAAATACAAAACAAAGCCAAAAGCTAATGTTTATCCTACGGAAGACTATACAGTAACAAATACAGTAACGCGTAGCGATATGGAACAATCAGTTCAAGACAGTACAACTTATAGTAAAAATGGTTTATTACTATACAAATCTAAAAATGGTATCGATTATCATAATAAAACAATGTCATGGAAAATTGTGGCGAACCAAGCAGGCTATAACTTAGCTGCTAATACAGTGTTTACTGATACTTTTACAGATAAAAATCTAACTTTAAAAGAAGATACTTTAGTAGTAAAAGTAGATAATACTCCATTAGCTAAAGATACAGATTACACGTTAACTAATAAAAACGATCAAACTGGTTTCGAAATTACTTTAAAGAATCCAACAAATAAACTTATCGAAATTACGTACGATACAGATTACGATATTCGACATGTTGGAGAAAATACAATTCAATATCGAAATGAAGTAAAAATGACAAATAGTATTTTATCAAATGCTTCATCTGATTGGGATGAACAAGCTATCCGCCCTGAACAAAAAGCAAACGGTAAAAAAGAGGGTTACTATGATTACGCAACAAAAACCTTCTACTGGGATGTTGAGTTAAACTTTAACTACAATTCATTAGAAGGTGCAGTATTTGAAGATAAATTACCGGATACACAAAAAGTTCAAAATATTGTAGTGAAAAAAGGTGAACTAAATGCAAATGGTGATTTCGTAGAGAAAGAAACATTAACAAATATTAAAAACACTTCAGGTAAAGCGAATGAAATAAAGCTTGAATTAGGGAATATTGATAGCGTTTATAAAGTGACTTATGAATCAGTAGATACAGATAGCATTTTCCCACATGGTAGCCCAGTAAGCATTACAAATACAGCTACATTAACAAGCGCTAAGGGTGAAAATGCATCGTGGTCAAAAACAGTTGATGTAAGTCATACAGACAAAATTTTAAACAAAAAGGGTAAACAAGCACAACAAGGTTCTGCTGTAGCTAAGTGGAATTTTGAATTTAACTACGCACAATCTATATTAAACAATGTAGTCATTACCGACACAGTTGGTAAAGATGATGATGGTAACCCAGAACAAATGATTTTAGAAGATACATTTAAAATATATAAAGTTGCATTGTCTGGGATAACTCCAAGTGATCCGACTGAAGAGAAGACACTTTTAGATCCAAGTAAGTATACATTAAATGTAGATATGAAAAATGGTACGTACACACTTGATTTAGGTAATGTAACTGGAGCTTACTACGTAGAATACGAAACAGTATTTACAGGTCCTTCAGGCACTGATGCTAAAAATGAAGTAGAAGTAAGCTATCAAGGTAGCAGTCAAACAAGTGGAAATGATAGCTGGTCAATTACTAATTTTAAATATGGTAACCAAGCATCAACAGTTAAAGTACCATTCGTTATTGTAAAAACGAATGCTGCAACAGGCGAAGTAATGAAAGATGTTGAGTTTACTTTATATAGCGAATACACAGGTGATAAACCATTAATTAGCGCTAAAACAGGTAATAACGGTGTATTAGATTTCGGATTAAAATTAGCTGAGGGTAATTATATATTAAAAGAAACAAAAGTCCCTGGTTTTAATAATCCAGATGTAAGCTTTACATTAAATCGCGATGAAAAAGAAACATCAGGCACATATACAGGTAACCAAATTATTGAAATCAAAAACGAACCAGAGGGCTGGACACCAGATCCGGAAAAACCAGTTGATCCAAACAAACCAAATCCAGATCCAGAGAAACCGGTTGATCCAAATAAACCAAATCCAGATCCGGAAAAACCAGTTGATCCAAACAAACCAAATCCAGATCCAGAAAAACCGGTTGATCCAAACAAACCAAATCCAAATCCAAATCCAGGCCCAGGCCCAAATCCAGGCCCAAATCCAGATCCGGAAAAACCGGTTGATCCAAACAAACCAAATCCAGATCCGGAAAAACCGGTTGATCCAAACAAACCAAATCCAGATCCAGAGAAACCGGTTGATCCAAACAAACCAAATCCAGATCCGGAGAAGCCAGTTGATCCAAATAAGCCAAATCCTGATCCAGAAAAACCGGTTGATCCAAATAAACCAAATCCAGATCCAGAGAAACCGGTTGATCCAAACAAACCAAATCCAGATCCAGAGAAACCGGTTGATCCAAACAAACCAAATCCAGATCCGGAGAAACCGGTTGATCCAAACAAACCAAATCCAGATCCGGAGAAGCCAGTTGATCCAAATAAGCCAAATCCTGATCCGGAGAAGCCAGTTGATCCAAACAAACCAAATCCAGGTAACTCAGGTAACCAAATAGATCCAAAAAATCCGACAAACCCTGGAAAACCATCTGTACAAGAAGTCATTGATCAAGGAAAAGACTTAAAGCCATACAATCCTTCTACAGCAAATAAAGACACATTAGATGCATATAAGGATTTCCTCGATAAATACAACAAGTTATCTAAAGAGGAACAGGATGAAGTAGCAAAATCTCTTGATATTGACAAAATCAAAGCAGATGCAAATGAATTGGAAGCACAGTTAAAGGCGAAAGGCAAACTGCCACAAACAAATGGGGCAAACCAAACAGCTCTTACACTAATTGGTGTAGCTCTAGTTCTAGGTGCATTATTCTTATTGCGCCGTCGCAATACGGAAGTTAAATAATTTTCCATAAGAAAACCCCAAGATCGTGAAATCTTGGGGCTTTTCTTATACTAAAAAGTTTCTGATAGTTTTGCAGGTGCTTCATCAAATGGATATTGCTCGACAAAATCTGCTTGAACGGCCAGTCTTTTTGTACCTTTATCAGCGCATGTAACGAGGGTCAAAATAGTTTTATCAGGGATGTCATCAATAACGTAAACATCCGTTGCAGCTATGATTTCCTTGGTCGTTATCTTGTACTCATAAATACTCGTTAAATCCGTTAAATAAATCGTATCTCCTATGCTCGCTTTGTATAAGGGGCCAAATAAAATATCTTTTTCCTCAAAGTAATGACCTGCTAATGCGTAGTTTCCTTGTCCAAGTTTTTGATTAGGCTTCATAGTGCCTGCTCCAACCGCAAGAGAGGCATTACCAACTCCTTTGACGATAGGAAGTTTCATACTAACACTGGGGATAGCGATACTACCAATGACAGGCATTTTATTTGCGGTTGTTTGGGCTTTTAAAACTTCCGCAATGGATAGAGATTGCACTGCTTCAAATTCAAAATTAGCATCCGCATCATTGTTTTTTTCAATATCTTCTGCACTGTATTCAGTGGTATTTAATTGTTTACTCAAATGGGCGATAATTGCATTTTGAATGGGATTAATAAAAATAAGTAGGAGGCCAATGATGAGCATACAAATGAGTACTGACAGTTTAAATTTATTCATTTCATAGATCACATCCTAGTATTGAAATTACGAATAGACGGAAGTAGGCCGAGTTCCACCGGTAGAAACGAAAGAATCGCCGGTAACGAGTCGAGTTGCGCTACTAAAAGTGGAAGAATCGCCGGTAAAGGTTCGAGTTGCGCTACTAAAAGTGGAGGAATCGCCGGTAAAGGTTCGAGTTGCGCCGCTAAAAGTGAAAGAATCGCCGGTAAAGGTTCGAGTTGCGCCGCTAAAAGTGAGAGAATAGCCGGTAAAGGTTCGAATACCGCCGCTAGAACTAAAAAAATCGGCAATTATAGCCGGCCTGGTAAAATGTTATGTATCTTCAGTAATTACACCATACGTAAAAAGAGTAGAGCTTTATGATGCTCTACCCGTTAACTCATTATTTATCGCTGAAACGCACGCCTGCAACTCCGTAATGGTTTTTAGACATTTCTTCAATGAAAACTGTTACGTTTTCTGGTGGCGCGTTAACTGTACGAGAAACGGCTTCTGTTACTTCTTTTACTAGGGCACGTTTCTGTTCTTCTGTACGACCTTCAAGCATTTTCACTGTTACGTATGGCATAATATTGCCTCCTTTATTGAATAATGTTGTATAGTTAGTTAAGAAAGTATAAACTTCTTACTTGGCATTTGCGCAAAGCCAGTGTCGCATTTATTACGGCGTTAATGCGCTTAACTATGCTTTACTTTTATAATAGCAGAATGGAGGTAGTTAGAGTATGGAAAATGAAGAAAAACCAAAACAAAAAATGGGCTTTACTATTATTAAAAATGACCCGACAGACGGACATAAGGGATTTGGTATCGGTTCGCTTTCTCTTGAAAACGTATCGCCAGTCATTATCGATATAGAAGAAGGGACGGCATCAGTTGAAATTGGTGCTATGCATGCTCGCAGTGATGTGGAACGAGGTATTAAATTTACGACAGATCGTGCTGATTCAGAAGGTGGGAGACCGTATTGGTTAGTGTGGGTGACGATAGACCATAAAGCGGATGGGCCTTACTATGCAGGTGTAACTGCGTGTGAAATGGTAGTTAATCGAGAAAAACGTCGTGGCTATAAAATTTTAGCTGATCATGTGAATAAAATGGATAAATCTATGAAACGTCATATTATTGTAGAACATATGGATGCACCATCTAAAAAAGTGTTAGCTTCTTTCCTAGAAGAGCTCAATCCGGATCTGTGGGCACGCAGTGAGGAGCAATTGCGTCAAGATTTATTTGTTAAATAGACCTACAATGATTGAACAATCTGTGACATTTTGCAATCGCTTTCGATATAAGGTTGAAAGTAGGTTTGAAACAAAGTAAACTTGATTCAGAGCTTACATTTTAGTAAGCTAGGACACTTGGTTCTGCGAATGTGATGAGCGCTATGCGGCATTTGAACAACCCAAACCCAAGCCAAATGCCCCATGATGCTCATCTACTTCGCGAACCATAAATAAGAAAAGCTTTCTGTTCCCACGGACACGGCTCCGGGGAAGAGAAAGCTTTTCTTTTTCGTATATGTCTGTTACTTTGTCGAGAGCCTTCGTTAGTTAAAACGTTTATAGCTGATAAAGGTTCCACAGGATTAGTTAATTTTTAAAAATGGAGAATGGAAGCATATTCCAGAAATTTCCCCACGTATTGGTATCGAGAATATCAAAGTTTGAACATTTTTCAGTTGGTACATCTTTAGCATCCATATATACGAGACGCTGTTTAGGACAGGCATCTGTCGCTAACTTACCTGATTCAATATCGACGACCACACCTTTAACGCCTTTAGGCTTTGCGAAATCCTCGTTTTTTGTTCCTTTATTGACAGCCTCCATAAAGTCAATCCAAATTTGCTTTGTAGATGCAGTATCTTCTTTTGCCGTTAGATTTTTTCCTTGGTCATAGCCATTCCACACGCCGGCGGTTAAGCTAGGTGTAAATCCAATCAGCCACTGATCGCTATTTGTAGAGCCAGATTTTGCTGCATACGTATGCGTCATGCGAGAGCGAATGCTAATCCCTGTAGCAGGAGAATAATCGCTAAAGACTGGGTCGAAAATACCCGTCATCATTTCTGTTAAGATATACGTATTTTCTTTTGAGAGAACTGTCTCAGCTTCTTTATTAACTTCTTTATTTTCGTAGATGATATCCCCATTAGCATTTTTAATAGAAACAATAGTAGTAGGAGTGGTCTTTTGACCCTGTGATGCTAAAATATTATAGGCATTCGTCATTTCATATAATGTTGTTTCAGTCGTTCCAAGGGCGATGGATAAATTGTCTTTAGTACCGATATTGACGTTGAAGCGATTAGCCATTTCATGAAATGCTTTAAATCCAATCTCCTCTAAAGTTTTAACAGCGTAAATATTATCAGAGATAGCGATGGCTTGTGCCATTGACATATCATGTTTTGCAAATTGACCGTTAACATTTTTTGGTGAATATGTGGCCCGTCCATGATCATAAGTGAAAGTTGTCTCACCCACATTTAAATATGTTAATGGTGTATAGCCATTCTCTAAAGCTGCTGCATATAAAATAGGTTTAATTGTTGATCCTGGTTGACGTTTTGCCTGTGTAACTCTGTTAAATGAACTTGCAGAATAGTCACGGCCTCCAACTAATGCTGTAACGGCGCCTGTTTTGGGTACCATACTAACAAAAGCAGTTTGCAGGTCATCAGCAGGCATATGTTTGGCTACAGCTTCTTCTGCTGCCTTTTGGTGTTCTAGATTAAGAGTTGTTTGGATAGTCCAGCCACCTTCACTAATGTCGAGATTCTGTGATTTCAAAATTTCACTAGCCTCTTGCCATGCTACGTCAAGGAAGAATGGTGCTACAGATTTTGTTGCTACCCAGCTATCATTCTTTAAGACAAGCTTTTCATTTTCTGCACGTGTTTTTTCATCTTGCGTAATAGCTCCTTGATCGGCCATCAATTTTAAAATAACGTGTTGGCGATTAGTTGCCTTTTCTAGATTGGCAATAGGGGAGTAAATACTTGGCCCTTTTGGAACCCCTGTTAACATTGCTGCTTCAGCAAGTGTTAAATCCTTTGCAGATTTTCCAAAATAAAATCGACTAGCTGCTTCTACGCCGTACATACCATGTCCGTAGTAAACAGTATTTAAGTAGCCTTCCAATATTTCATTCTTATCATAAAAAACTTCTAATCTATAAGCATACAATGCTTCATTTAATTTTCGTGTCCAAGATTTTTCATGTGAAAGATATAGATTTCGAGCATATTGTTGAGTAATTGTACTTGCTCCTTGCACCTTACCTCCAGCCTTAAGATCAACTAATAATGCACCAGCGATACGAGAAAAATCCAAACCGCCATGCTTATAAAAGTCTTTATCCTCAACAGCGACTACTGCTTTCATTAAATAGGGAGACATCTCATCAAGACTAACCCAATAACGCCGTTCATTCGTAAAGTGATCCCCGATCTGGTTGTCATTTTCATCTAAGAAAATAGAGGCTTTAGGTACGGTTAAAGGCGGAGCACCAGCCACTTGAACATAGATACGTAAAGCTATAAATGCTACTACAATTGCAGATGTAAAGGCGACAAAAAGGGTAAGTGCTTTACGTGTACGCTTCGAACGCTTTTGCTTACGTTGATAGCTTTTTCTCTTCATCCGACTTCACCTCGTTTTCTCACACTTGCGTATAGTATGTGTCTGAACATCCATATTTAATCGAAATTATTGGTAAAAACTATTGCACTTTATTCAAAAACATCTATACTTTTTTTGTACTGTTTGAAATGCTAGCGTTCGACAAAAGAATGTTACCTTGTAGATTTTAATCGAATTTTGCTAGACGTTCCAATAATGTATACGAGGATACAAGGATAGAGGTTTCATTACAATCCTGTAAGCCCATAATAGAGTAATGGTAAAAAGGTTCATCATCGAAAGTTATTAAAACAGATTTCATGTGGATAAGGTGATGAACTGATAAAAATGAATTCAATAGAATTAATTCTAATAAAAGTGGAGGTCTAGTAATGAGATTTGATGAAGCTTATTCAGGAAATGTTTTTATAAAAAGTCATCCTACGTATGAGGATGCTCAGGCAGTCATTTACGGTATGCCAATGGACTGGACAGTTAGTTATCGTCCAGGCTCACGATTTGGTCCGCAACGTATTCGTGAAGTATCGATTGGTCTAGAAGAATATAGCCCATATTTAGACCGTGAGCTAGAAGAAGTGAAATATTTTGATGCAGGAGATATACCGTTACCATTCGGGAATGCACAGCGTTCTTTAGATGAAATTGAAAAGTATATCGAGAAGCTTTTAGCAGATGGCAAGATTCCTGTAGGTATGGGTGGGGAACATTTAGTATCGTGGCCTGTTATGAAGGCTGTATCAGCAAAGTATGATGACCTAGCAATTATCCACTTCGATGCACATACAGACTTACGTGTAGAATATGAAGGGGAGCCACTTTCTCACTCAACTCCTATTCGTAAAATTGCTGAACATATCGGACCAAAAAATGTGTATTCATTTGGTATTCGTTCAGGGATGAAGGAAGAGTTCGAATGGGCGAAGGAAAATGGCATGCACATTTCAAAATTTGAAGTGCTAGAGCCATTAAAAGAGGTATTACCATCTTTATCGGGACGTAATGTTTACGTTACGATAGATATAGATGTACTTGATCCAGCACATGCGCCAGGTACAGGAACAGTAGATTGCGGAGGCATCACATCAAAAGAATTACTAGCGTCAATCCATGCGATTGCAGCAAGTAATGTCAATGTAGTTGGCTTTGATCTAGTTGAAGTAGCACCAATCTACGACTCATCAGAAATGACAGCGAATACAGCGAGTAAATTGTTAAGAGAAATGATTTTGGGCTGGGTAAAATAAGTTAGTCATTATAAAGGTTGATATGAAGCGGTTAGAGTGGGGTTTAGCTATGAGCTAGCCCCATTTTCCTTTAAATTCTGACTAAATAGTTTTGTTGATAAAGTCGATATTCCGCCATTGAAGCCCTAACGCTATACCTTTACTCATGCTTGTATAAGCAATTGTTAAAAATGTTTTAGGAGACAAGAAAGGGGGCAATCCCTAAATCATTGTGTAATGACTTTTTGGATTACCCCGAAATATATTTATTAATGTTTTGAAATATAAACTTTACCGTTTATTGTTACTTTAGAAGCTGAGATTAGTATTTCTTTATTTGCTTCAAAATATGGATTTAAAATTTTGTCGATAGCATCCCATTTTTCATTAGATTTTTCATAGTCACCTTTTTTATCAAGAGCTGTTGCTTCTTCATAAAGCTTTTTTAATTTTTTTTGATCATTTGCCTTGATTTCGAAATCAAAGTTAGACAAGTAATCTTCAAAGCTAAGTGGCTTAAAATAAGGGTTAATCATTTCATCAAATTCACCCCATAGCTTTTCAGATAATTGATCATTTTTATCTTTATCAGCTTTTTTAGCATCATTGTATAAAGTTTTTAGTTTTGGCATGGCTTCAGCAGGGATATCTAATTCCAAATCTGAGATGTATTCTTCAAATGTTAACGGTGGATTTAAAACATCTAAGTAAGGTTGAAGAACCTTCTGGAATTCATCAAATTTTTCTTGTGCGTTTTCCTCTTTACCATATTTTTCTAGTTTTATCCACTGTTGATAAATATCTTTCAGTTGTTTTTGATCTTTTTCTTTAATAACTATATTTTTTTCATTAAATCCATACTGTTCAATGAACTCTTCAAAGGATACAGGTACCCAGCTAGCTAAAATATACGGCTTTGTGATTTTATCCATTTCAAGACTAATTTTTTCTACTTCATCATATTTCTCTTCTTTTTCTAACTTCTTCGTTTGATTAAACAACTTTTTTAATTTTGCTAAGTCTTCTTTTGTTATTTCTTTAGGTAAGCTTTTTTTATATACGTCAAACGTATAGAAGTCTGAATAGTCTTGTACTAAACTACCTTCTACAGAGATTTCCTGACCTTCTATTAAGTTCATTTTTTCTAATTGCTCATCAGAAAATTCCTGAATTCCGATATAATAGTTTTTGCCGTCTTTGCCTTTAATTGTGATGCTATCTCCGTAAACACTTTTAATAGTTCCTTTAATTTGTTGCTCAGCTTTAACAGTTATTTCGTTTGTCGTTTTTGCTGTTGTTGCCTCAGCTTGATGTGGCGTGAAGACAGCCATTCCTATTGTTAGTGCTGATACAATCATCCAAGATTTTTTAATTGTTTTTTTCATAATTATTTCTCCTTTTGTTTAAATGGTTAAATTACTAATTATTAGACGTCTTTCCAATTATAAAAAGTTTATTAAAGTTAGAAAAAATTTTTAAATGGTTGGAAGTATAGATCAATACTTAAACTTTTCCCGGGGATAGGTGTTAAATGGAAGGGAAATTAGGCTGGATAAAATAAGTAGGGTCTTCGAAATGAAGCGGGTGGTGTGGGGTTAGCTATAAGCTAGCTACAAAAAAAGACGCCATCATAAGATAGCGCCTTGATATTAGTTCTATTAAGGGTTCGTAGACCAAAGCCCAGCGTGTTTTAATACAACACGTGGATGAAGTTTTAACTGTGCAACCATTAACTCTGCTAAATCTTCTGCTTGCATCACTTTTTCTGGATTGCCGTCTGTTAAGTTTAGTTCAACAGCCATATCTGTTGCAACTGTACTTGGCGTTAATGTTGTAACGCGAATATTTTTCTTACGCACTTCAAGCATTAGTGATTCACTTAGTCCGATAACTGCAGCTTTTGAAGCCGAGTATGCACTTGTAATCGGTGCCCCTTTTTGACCAGCTGTTGATGAGATATTAATGATGTCGCCTGTGTTGCGTTCAATCATCTCAGGTAATACAGCGCGTGTTGTGTAGTATACGCCTTTTACGTTAACATCGATAATATTTGTCCATTCTTCAGGCGTTAAGTCCATGAAGCTACCAAATTTTGAAATGCCGGCATTGTTTACTAAAATATCGATTGCACCAAGCTCGCCGCGAATTGATTCAACTGCTGAAGTGATAGAGTCTAAATCCGCTACATTTGCTACAGCGATGGCTACCTTCACATCATATTGTTTCAGTTCCTCTGCTACTTGTTGTAAATTTTCAAGAGTACGTCCAACAAGGCCTATGTGAATACCTTCTTGTGCAAAAGCAACTGCTGTTGCGCGTCCTATTCCACGCCCTGCTCCTGTAATTAACGCCACTTTTCCTGCGATTGTTTGCATGATTTTCGCTCCTTTAAATGAGATGTTTTATTTAGAAGAAAAAATAGATTAAGATTTGTCTTTAAGACTATCCTCATTTTACTACGGTTTTCTACATTGTGAAGAGTGCACTTTTTGGTGCGGAGGTTACTAAAAGTTACTTATATGAAAAGGAGTTAGCTCTATGACGGATAAATTAAGAGAAGAGATAAAAGAGAGAATATTAAATAACGATTACCATTGTGAAAAGGAACTTACCTTATCAATTATTAGCGGGAAATGGAAAGTAGTTATTTTGTGGCATTTAGGTGTAGAAGGACCACATCGTTTCAGTGAGCTTCAAAGACTTTTTCCGAAAATATCTCATAAGATATTAACAAACCAATTACGTGAACTGATGGAAGATGGGATTGTTCATAGAGAAGTGTTTCCGGAAGTTCCTCCGAAAGTCGAATATTCAATGACTGAACTAGGGATGACGTTATTACCAATCGTTGAGATGATGTATGAATGGGGGAAAAAGAGAATCGATCAAATTAAACAAGTAAGCAATAACGAGGTCATTTCAGATAATATAAATTGTTAGTGATGTTTGCGAAAGGCAATATGCATTCTACGGCGAAAGTGAAATGTTAGTCGCAAATACAGTTTAATGTGGGGCTAAAAGTGGGGAGGCATAATGAGATCACTTTTAGCCCCATTTGCTTTTAAAATTTGGCTAACATAATCATTCCAAGCATCAATAGATATGAGGAGTTCAAAGATTTTCTTGGGAAAATAAAGCTCATTTACAAAGTGAGCTTTTTCATTTCTTTGGAACTTTTTTGATTATTATCACATATCTTGTTGACATAGCCAGGGAAATATTGTTTCATTATAGGTAACAGATGTTACCTGATTGAAGGAGGCGATTTTTTTTGGCACCAAAAGAGCGATTTACAGAGGAAATTTTAATGGATTGTGCTTTTGAAATGGTTAGGAAGAGTGGCATTGATAGTGTGAATGCAAGAGATTTAGCAAAAGAGTTAGGTTGTTCGACAAAGCCTATATTTCGATTATTCTCGAGTATGGACGATTTAAAGTATGCACTATATGAAAGGGCTGGCAATCTTTATAACGAAAGAATGGTAAAGGGTTTGCAAGAAAGTTCTTTTTTAGGAATGGGATTAGCTTATATTAACTTTGCACGAGAAGAAAAAAAGTTATTTGAGCTGTTATTTCTATCTAATAAATATAAGATCTCGAGCTTTTCAGATTTAGTAAATGACGTAGAGAACCAAGGAATTATAGCGCTAATTTCTAAATTAACAGGATTAACCCAAACTTCTGCTAGATCTTTATTTATAGATATATGGTTAACTACGCATGGTATAGCGACAATGTGTGCGACGAATACCTGCGATTTAGATAGCTTGGAAATTGAGGGTATTTTAAAAGAGGTTTATGAAGGTGTTAAACAAAAATTGTTGAATGGAGAAAATAAATGAAAATGAAAAATTCACCTATTCTTTTATCATTATTATTTACTGTGCTTGCACTTGTTTTCCCTGCTATAGCTGGGACAATTATAACAATCAAAAATATAAGTAGCTTAAGCTCAATATTTTTGATTCAATTTATCTCCACTGCAGCTGGTGTTCTAGTTATTCTTGGGATCATGAAAAAAAGTAAATTCTCGTTCCGTGATTTTGGATTTAGAAGATTTAAAGCCGAGGCTTGGATGGCTGTGATTGTTATTTCTGAGCTGATTGCTTTCTTCAATGGTATTACAGATAAAGATGGCTTTTCTGCGCAGTATGTATTTATTTTACTTCTATTTGTTATTGCAGTTGGTTTTTGTGAAGAGCTTATTTTCCGAGGCTTAATTTTCAAATATTTATCAGCAAAAGGGCTTAAAGTGGCTATTCTAGGCTCCTCAATTTTATTTGGTATTGGACATCTTGCAAATTTAGCTTCAGGTGCTGATTTTTTAATGACATTACTACAAGTTACTTATGCATTCCTCTTTGGGCTGGTTTGTGCAGAAATTGTAGCAAAAACAAAAAGTATTATTTTCCCGATCGTCTGGCACGCTATGCATGATTTTATAGCTTTCTTAACTGATAGTGAGCCAAATGTTCTTGCTGTTTCTATCTATGTTTTCCATTGTATAGTATTAATTGGTCTCGCAATTTATTTCTGGAGAGCTTTATTTACTAAGAAGGATTCAATGAAATTAAAAAATACGGAAAGCTATGTTTAACAAAAAAGCATCTACTCATTAATTTGAACGGATGCTTTTTTGTCTAGTTCTATTCAGGTGTTAATCCAACATTACCTCCTGAAATAAGAAAACACACTTTTTCGTTTTTATGAATAGGTAAAGCTCCTTGCAGGGCAGCCCCAACCCCGATAGAAGAGGAAGGTTCTGCAACAATTTTACCCTCGGAGAATAAGGTTTTCATCCCGCGATGGATAAATGCTTCATCTACGCTTACAACCTCATCGACAAGCTGTTGAACAAGTGGAAAGTTCCGTTCTCCAGGCTGTAAAGTTAGTAGGGCATCAGCCAAAGATTTTTGTTCCGATAAAAGCAATCTTTCGCCAGCTTCTAAGCTTTTGCTATAACGCGAAACAACAGCAGGCTCCGCACCAATTATTTTGATATGCGGGGCAATGGATTTTACAGCAGTTGCAATGCCACTAATTAATCCACCACCACCAATAGGAACAACTATAGTATCGACATCAGGGAGCTGTGCTAATATTTCCAAACCTGCTGTTCCTTGTCCTGCCATAAT
This sequence comes from Lysinibacillus sp. NPDC094177, assembly GCF_050279145.1. Lineage (NCBI taxonomy): Bacteria > Bacillati > Bacillota > Bacilli > Caryophanales > Bacillaceae > Lysinibacillus > Lysinibacillus sp. NPDC094177. Next base: position 83,702 of record NZ_JBNNTW010000011.1, read on the forward strand.
ATCGTAATCATCATAAGGGTGTATGTTGCAATAGCCATGATCACGACTAAGTTTTTCTGTTAGAACATGTCTTTCTGCCAGCTTACACTGCACAACTTCTGCACCTAAGGCACGTATTCCATCAACCTTAACGGTAGGAGCTGAATCCGGTAGGACAATTGTTGCCTTAATATTTAGGAGCTTGGCAGCGTAGGCAACGCCTTTGCCATGATTACCCGAGGAAGCAGCAACTACGCCTTTTTGCAATTGTTCTAACGGCATGGATAGCATTTTATTAAGAGCCCCACGAAGTTTGAAAGAGTTTGTTTTTTGCATATTCTCGGCTTTTATGTAGGCATGACATCCTAAAAGTTCATCGAGCCCATTTAATCGAATCATAGGCGTTTCGTATATATAAGATGAAATTCTTCGTTTTGCAGCATGAATTTGTTCAATTGTTAACATACAGCAACCCTCATTCCGGTTAATTAATTGAAAATTCTGGTTTCATAACATAACTGTAGATTTTCAGGGGATTTTTGTCAATGTTAAATAGTAAAGTGATTATTGACAAATTACTGCCATATCGGATAGAATACTTACTTCTATCTTGAAAAAATATGAGTATTCATCCTATAATAAAAAGGTTATAGTAAAAACAATAAAAGGGAGCGTCCATAATGGCGAACGAGGCAAGATCGCAGGTGAACATTAAGCTCATTTCTACGATTCGCCCGATTGATGGGGAGTCCGAAAGTTATGAAATGTGGCTGACAGGGCAGCTACTTGAAAAAGCAGGAAACATGTATTTGAAATATGAAGAGGTGCAGGAGGATAAAACCATCCGCACAACTATGAAGCTAGGCAATGAACAGGCATTAATTATGCGTGCCGGAGCAGTAAAGATGCGACTACCACTTAACATAATTGAACAACAGATAGGTCATTATGAAAGTGAGTTCGGTTCAATGCCACTCGTCATACACACGAAAAATATGACATTTACAAAACAGGCAGTAAGCGGAGATTTCCATGTACAGTACGATTTACTAATGGGTGGGCAATCCGTTGGCAATTATACATTAGACATTACATTTACGGAGGTACAATGATGAACGCAGTAGAACAAGTACAACAAGCCATTAAAGTAGCAATTGCGCAGGCTGTTGAAAAAGCTGGCTTAGTAGAAGCTGGCACAGAGTTAAATATTCACCTTGAAACACCGAAGGATAAAGCAAATGGGGACTATGCTACAAACATTGCTATGCAATTAACGAAATTAGCAAAAAAACCACCTCGTGCCATTGCAGAAGCCATTTTAGAAAATCTTGACACAGCAGATACAGATATTGAGAAAATCGATATTGCTGGCCCTGGCTTCATGAATATTACTGTACGTAAAGATTTCCTATCGGGTGTAGTAAAAGCAGTGCTAGAGCAAGGTGCTGATTACGGCCGTTCTAATGCTGGCGCAGGAGAAAAAGTTCAAGTTGAATTCGTATCTGCAAATCCAACAGGTGATCTTCATTTAGGTCATGCACGTGGAGCTTCTGTAGGGGATTCATTATGTAATGTGCTAGATATGGCAGGTTACGATGTTTCTCGTGAGTACTACATTAACGATGCGGGTAACCAAATTAATAACTTAGCTTATTCACTTGAAGCGCGTTATAAGCAAGCTTTAGGAATGGAAGCTGAGATGCCAGAGGATGGCTACCACGGTTCAGATATTATTGAAATCGCTGGTAAACTAGCTAGTGAGCATGGCGATGTAATTTTATCTAAAACTGATGAAGAACGTTTTGCATTCTTCCGTCAACATGGTTTAGCGTTAGAATTAGACAAGTTAAAAACAGACCTTGCTAACTTCCGTGTAAACTTTAATGTGTGGTATTCAGAAACTTCATTATACGAAAACGGCAAAATCGAAGTAGCTTTAGATAAACTAAAAGCGAATGGTCATGTATTTGAAGAAGACGGTGCTACTTGGTTCCGTTCAACAACATTTGGCGACGATAAAGACCGCGTGTTAATTAAAAACGATGGCTCTTTCACATATCTAACTCCAGATATCGCCTACCATGAGGACAAAATTGTACGTGGTTTCGATAAATTAATTAATATTTGGGGAGCTGACCACCACGGCTATATCCCACGTATGAAAGCTGCTATTCAGGCGCTGGGCTACGACCGTGATACGCTTGAAGTAGAAATCATCCAAATGGTTCAGCTTTATAAAAATGGTGAGAAATTCAAAATGTCTAAACGTACAGGGAACGCTGTTACAATGCGTGAGCTTGTAGAAGAGGTTGGCTTAGATGCAGTTCGTTATTTCTTCGTGAAAACTGCTGGCGATTCTCACATGGACTTTGACCTTGATCTTGCCGTATCTCAATCAAATGAAAACCCAGTGTATTATGCACAATATGCGCATGCACGTATTTCTTCAATTTTACGCTCAGCAAATGAGCAAGGTTTTGCTGCAACAACGGATCATTTAAGTCTGTTAACTGCAGAAAAAGAAATTGATTTACTGAAAAAAGTGGGCGACTTCCCGAAAGTGGTAGCAGAAGCTGCGAAGCACCGTACACCACACCGTATCGCCAACTATATTCAAGAAACAGCAGCTGCATTCCACAGCTTCTATAACGCTGAAAAAGTGTTAGACGCTTCAAATAAAGAGCTAACAGAAGCTCGTTTAGCCCTTATCACTGCTGTTCGTACAACAATTGCTAATGCACTACGCTTAATCGGCGTATCTGCACCGGAAAAAATGTAATATTAGACTTTCTAGCCCCCGGCACGACAATGTGCCGGGGGTTTTTTGTGTGGATATGGATTTGATAGCTATAGCTGAGTGGTTGAAGCGACGAGAAGAGCCGCGGGAGCGACGGAAGAAATAGCAAGAGCGACGGAAGGAACCGCCAGAGCGACGGATAGAATCATCAAAGCGACGGAAGGAACCGCCAGAGCGACGGAAGGAATAGCAAAAGCGACGGATAGAATCGGAAGCGACGGATAGAATCAACAAAGCGACGGAAGGAACCGCCAGA